>CAZHID010000038.1:0-12801 GCA_964532445.1 uncultured Planctomycetia bacterium
GAGGAAATCTACCGCAACATCCAAGGCAAAGAAGCGATGGGCGCCCTGCGCTTCCCAAAGACCAAACTTAAGGCCGGCGGCAAGGCCGAATTCATCGTCCTGCTCGGCATCGCCGACGGCAAGGCCGAGATCGCCAAGTGGCTCCACCACTTCGCTTCCTCCGACAAGGTCAAGGCCGCGCTCGAAGCGACCAAGGAATTCTGGAAGGCCAAGGCCTCGCAGGTCGTCTTCAACACCGCTGACCCGGTGTTCAACGGCTGGCTCCGCTGGGTGGGCCTGCAGCCCGTGTTCCGCAAGATCTTTGGGTGCTCGTTCCTCCCCGACTTCGACTACGGCCGCGGAGGCCGCGGCTGGCGCGACCTGTGGCAGGATTGCCTGGCGCTCCTGCTCACCCATCCGGAAGAAACGCGCGACATGCTGCTCCACAACTATGGCGGCGTGCGCATCGACGGGTCCAACGCGACGATCATCTCCGCGGGCGACTACCGATTTGTCGCCGACCGCAATTCGATCACGCGCGTGTGGATGGACCACGGCGTCTGGCCGTTCGTCACGACCGAGCTTTACCTGCACGAGTCGGGCGACATGGACTTCCTGCTCAAGAAGGCCCCTTATTTCCGCGATACCCAGCAATCCCGCGCCGCCAAGAAGGACACCGACTGGAACGAGGCCTACGGCACCAAGCTCAAGACCAAGTCCGGCAAGGTTTACCAGGGCACGCTGATCGAGCACATCCTGGTCCAGCATCTCGTCCAGTTCTTCAATGTCGGTCCCCACAACCACATCAAGCTCGAATGCGCCGACTGGAATGACGGACTCGACATGGCCGCCGAAAAGGGCGAAAGCGTGGCCTTCACCGCTTTTTATGCCGGCAACCTGCGCAGGATCGCTTCCCTGCTCGACTACCTGGCCCAGGTCAAAGACCTAAAGACGCTCGACCTGGCCAAGGAGCTCGGTATCCTGCTCGACGCCGCCGGTAAGCACAAGCCCGGTTATCACAACGGCGCCTACAAACGCGAAACGCTCGAACGCTACTTCAAGGCGGTCCAGCCCGAGATCTCCGGCAAGACCCGTAAGTTCGCGGTGAGCGCGCTCGTGCAGGACCTGAACGCCAAGGCCGACTACCTCACCCGCCACGTGCGCGTGAAGGAGTGGATCAAGGTGAAGTCCGGGCATGAGTTCTTCAACGGTTATTACGACAATCAGGCGCGGCGCGTGGAAGGCGACCACGCCCACGGCGTGCGGATGACGCTCACCGGCCAGGTCTGCGCCGCTTTGCGCGGCGTCGCCGACCATCACCAGGTCGCCGAGATCGTAAAGTCCGTCCGCAAGTACCTCAAGGACCCGGTCCTAGGCGGCGTTCGGCTCAACACGGACTTCAAGGAGATCCAGCCGGACCTCGGCCGCGCGTTCTCGTTCGCTTACGGCGAGAAGGAGAATGGCGCGTTCTTCAATCATATGCAGGTGATGTACGCCAACGCGCTCTACAAGCGGGGCTTTGTGCAGGAAGGCTACGAGGTGCTGCGCGCGATCTTCCGGATGGCGGTCAGCGTCGAGACGAGCAAGATCTTCCCGGGCCTGCCGGAATATTTCAACTCCGAAGGCCGCGGCATGTACCACTACCTGACCGGCTCGGCGAGCTGGTACTTCATGACGCTCCTCACCGAGAGCTTCGGCGTCAAAGGCCACTACGGCGACCTCCTGATCGAGCCCAAGCTCACGGCCGACCAGTTCCAGGGCACCGAAGCGATCTCGGTGACCGCGCCGTTCGCGGACCGCCGTCTCAAGATCGTCTACAGGAATTCGAAGAAGCTCTGCTACGGCCAATACAGGATCGCCGGCGCCTCGATCGACGGGGAAAAAGTGGAATCCCAGCTAGCGGCCCAGGACGCGTTCCTGATCGCCCGCGGAACGCTCGAAAAGCTCTCCCGCTCCGGCGAGCATACGCTTGAGATCATCCTCGAGGCCAAGACCCACACGGCACAGAACCCTCCGCCGGTCTACACGAGCCCCGTGCTCCTGGCCAACCTGGGGCAGAAGGACGACTCCTCCGCCCCCAAAAAGGGCTTCAAGGAACGCCGTCTCCTGCGTCTTCCCAAGCTGACCAAGCTCTCGTTCAAACACCTCTAAAAGCGGCCGTCCCGCCGGTCCGGCCCGGACAAAGACGGCCGCAAATAAAAAATCCCGCTCTCTTTCGAGGGCGGGTTTTTTATTTAGGAACGGGCCGGCAGCGCGGGCTGCGGGAACCGCTTATTTGGCCACGTAAGTGGAAAGGTAGCGCTGGATGGGCATGCGCTTCAGCACGGCTTGGGAGATCAAATAAAGCAGTTTTTCCCGCGCCTTGATGTCTGCGACCGGCCCCTCGGCGGGCAGCGGCGGGACATCCTTGGTGCCGAAGCGTCGGTTGTAGCGGTCCAAAAGCCCCTGGCTCGACTGCAGGTCGGTCAAATACTGCGCCGCTTCCGCCAGCACGCGGAAGTAATTGAAAGATTCGCGTTCATTGAGGTGGCCGCCCCAATAACCGCCGACGATGCCCATGATCAGCCCGCGTTCTTCGGCGGAAGGGTGGGCGGCGGCCGGGTCGAGCCTCGCGGCATAGATCAGATTAAAATCACGGCCATCATTGAGCCGCTTCGCCCGCTGCCAGACGCGGATCGCGCCCGGCAAAAGCCTCAGATACTCCGCGGGCACGAACGCCGGATCGCCCGCCAGCGCGAATAGCGACGCGGCGTCCTCGGTCGTGACAGCGCCGACCGCAGGGATCGATGTCCCGTTCCAAACATTGTGATCGACCAAGAGTGCCGGCTCCTGCCTCAGCCGCGTCAGGATCTCATGAACGCGTCCGAGCATCTCCTGATATGAGACCGGCTCATGGTCCGGACTGCCCGCCACCGAAAAAAGCACCGCCACATCCTCTTCCGAGGGACGGCCCGCGGTCAAGCGGGTGCCATAAAGTGAGTTGAACGTGGCCAGCTTTCCTTCGCTGCCGGGGGCGCTCAAAGAGGCGTGGAGCTTGGCGGCGCGTTCCAGAACGGTCAAAAAGTGAGGTGTGTTGTCGCCGCGGTAGGTGAGGTCGCCGAAAAGGTCGCCGGCCTGACCCAGTGCCTTGGCTTCGACGGGACCCGAGGCCGGCAGCTCCAGGCCGAATAGGTTCTTGAGCTCCTCCGTCAGTCCCTGCGCCTGAATAGCCTCGACGAAGGCCTGGGCTTCCGCCGGGTCGGCGGCGGCCGGCGCGGTATTGCCGACCAGGACATAGAACGCGGCCGCTGCCGCGGTCAGGACTTTCAGGGATGAACTCATAAAGTCGCGCCTCCAAATACCTGCGCTGATCGGGTGGGTTGGAAAAAATGTGCAGGAGGAGGGATTTGAACCCTCAATCCGTAAGGAACATGATCCTTAGTCATGCGCGTATGCCAATTCCGCCACTCCTGCAAAAAAGTGGTCGCACGGCGGGGCCGTCCGAGAGGCGATATTATAGCCTAAAATCGTCTAAACGGAACCTTAGATTTTTTTGCTGTTCCAGGAGTTCGGCGGGAAGGCGGGGGCCTATCTGGCGGAAAAAAACGTCCTGATCGGCGGCCTCCGCGAGCCAGCCTTCGCGGTCGACGTTCAGGATCTCGTCGAGGTTCTCGGGACTCAAGTGAAGCCCGCCCAGGTTCAGATCCTGGGGAAATGGCAGATAGCCGATCGGGGTCTTCCGGGCGTCCACGGTCCCCTCCACCCGGCGCAGGACCCAATCCAGGACGCGCAGGTTATCGCCAAAGCCCGGCCAGATCACCTTCCCCTGCGGGTCCACTTCGAACCAGTTCACGTGAAAAACCTTTGGCGGCTTGGCGGCGCGCCGGCCCATGTCGAGCCAATGACGGAAATAGTCCCCCGTGTGATACCCGATGAAGGGCCTCATGGCCATCGGGTCGCGCCGCACGATGCCGACCTTCCCGGTCGCGGCGGCCGTCGTCTCCGAGCCCATCGTGGCGCCTGTGTACACGCCATGCTCCCAATCAAAGGTCTCATAGACCAGCGGGTCGACGTGCGCTCGCCGCCCGCCGAAGATGATCGCGGAGATCGGCACGCCTCGGGGGTTCTGCCATTCGGGGCTGAGCGTCGGACACTGGGAAGTAGGCGCGGTGAAGCGGGAGTTGGGGTGCGCCGCTTTTTCCTTGGAAGCGGGGGTCCAAGCGTTCCCCCGCCAATCCAACGCCTGTGCGGGAGGATCACCGAGGCCCTCCCACCACACATCTTTATCGGGCGTCAGCGCGACATTGGTGAAGATCGTGTTCTTTTGGACCGTCGCCAGCGCGACCGGGTTCGTTCCCGGGCCCGTCCCCGGCGCCACACCAAAAAAACCGGCCTCCGGGTTCACCGCCCACAGCCGTCCGTCGGGTCCGATGCGGAGCCACGCGATGTCGTCTCCGACCGTGAAGGTCTCGTAACCCTTCATCGCGGCGGGCGGACGGATCATCGCGAGGTTCGTCTTTCCGCACTGGCTCGGGAACGCCGCGCAGACATAGTGGAGCCGGCCCTGCGGCGTACGGATCCCTAAGATCAGCATGTGTTCCGCCATCCAGCCCTCGCGGCGGCCGAGATAGGATCCGATCCGGAGCGCCATGCACTTTTTACCCAAAAGTGCGTTGCCGCCATAAGCGGAGCCGACGCTCCAAACGGAATTGTCCTCGGGAAAGTGGCACACCAGGCGCTTGGTCTCATCCAATTCGGCCATCGCGTGGAAACAACGGGTGAAGTCGTCCGCCTTGCCCAGCTGGTCGAGCGCGACAAGGCCCATCCGGGTCATGATCCGCATACTCAGGACCACGTAGACGGAATCCGTGAGCTGAACGCCGATCTTACCGAAGGGCGAACCCGCGGGGCCCATGATGAACGGCACGACGTAGAGCGTGCGGCCCTTCATGGAGCCGCGCGCGATCTCGCCGCATTTTTTGTAGGCTTCCGACGGTTCCATCCAATTGTTGGTGGGGCCGGCGTCCTCCCGATCCCGCGTGCAGATGAAGGTGAGATGCTCCGTGCGCGCGACGTCATTGGACCTGGAACGGTGATAAAAACTTCCGGGGTGTCTCGAAGGGTCCAGCCGCTCCAGGATCCCTTCGGCGACGGCCAGGTCCTCGAAGGAGCGCTTTTCGGCCTCGGAACCGTCGCACCAATGAACACGGTCGGCGGCGCACAACTGGGCGGCTTCGCGCACCCAACGAATGAGGTGGGAGTTGGTCGTGAGCCCTGAGTTGATCTCTGGAGGCAGCGGCATTATTTTTTGATTATACACCCTACCAGCTGAACCGGGCACCGGCTTCGGCCCTCGATTCCAGCGCCGAACGCTCCAACCGGGCAAAGAATGCCGCTTCGCCCCAGGACGTCATCCGCGCGCGCGTCAATGTGAGCTCCGTACCGATCGGTTCACCGCGCGCCGTCGTGAGTTTGACCGCGACCGTTCCTTTTTTGGCGTAAGTCCATTCAGCGCCGAAGCGAAAGACCTGCTTCCGGCTGGCGGGACCTCTATCCAGCTCGAAGCTGAGCGCCAGGTCACGCCCTAGTTTCCAGGACCCAAAAAAAGTGACTGTGCGCACGCCGGCCGGACCCCGCGCCGCGCCGCGTTCCGAAGCGCCTCGCCGGGCACGGAACCGGCCGGAAGCTTCCGCGCCGAGGGAAAACCGGACTTCTCCTTTTTTAGCCAGGACACTCGGGGTCTGGAACGCGCCGCGAAAAACAAAACCGGAATCAGAGTCCCCTTGCATCCGGTAAGTGAGATGGCGGTCCCGGGTGATCTCCCAGGCACCTTTGAAGACGATCTGTTGGGTGTGGTCGCGGCGGATGGAACGGCTTGTGCGGTAGGTGTAAACGATCTCGTTGCTGTCATTGAGGGTCCAAGTGCCGCTCAGGATAAGCTGGTCGGACCGGCCCCGAGCGCGCTCAGCCTCGAACACCAGCCGGTTCTGGTCATCCGATCTCCACCGTCCCGTGAGCTTGAGGATGCGGGTGATAACGGTCTGATCGTCCTGACGGACCGTCGCTGCGGCGACGAGCGCGCCGGGCTCGGCGGCGATGATAGGGGCCTTGATCCGGTACTCCTCATCGCGTTCCTTCCCGCGATACCCCAGCGTGTGTCCGGACAGCAGCTCCCAGGTCCCGGACAAGACCTCACCGTCCTCGATCAGATCGTTCAAGCGCGTCAGCTTCACAGGCGCCCCTCCTCAGCTGACGTCTATGATATCAGCTCCGGACGACCCTCAACACCCCGCCCCGCTCAACCTCCGGGGATACCCGGCACTCGCGGGCGGTCCGGCGGATCGTGCGCAACTCACCCTCCAGAACGGCCAGAAGCTCGTTGCAAACCTTCAGGTCCTTCTCCCGGAACCGTTCGGTCCGTTCCATCCAGAACAAAACATCCAAAAAATGCTGCCGGTGTTCCCGCATCGCCGCGATGAGTTCTTCAACCGTTTTCATGGGGTTCTCCTTGTTTTGAGTTGAACCCACTTTAGCGCGGCGCCGTCCACGCCGGGTCATCCCCGTGTCAATTCCGGGCAAATTATCAGGTCCCACGACGCGTCACTTTTCACTTCTTGCGATATACTGGGGCGGATGAAAAGCTCTTTGCGACCCTCCCGCTCCGTCCCTTTTCACGCCAGGCTGATCGCCTGGGCCTTATTCGCCGCCCTGGCCCTCACCCCGGCCGGGGAGCTCCGCGCCGCTTCCCAAGCGCTCGACGGACCCGTCCATTACGTTTCGACCGCCGAAGACTCCCTGCTCATGATGGAATTGCGCAGGATCCTGACCGCGAACGAACCGGTCGCTCCCAACAATTTCCGGCTTGCGCGGCGCCTGGCCAACACCTCCTTCCCGCGGAACGCCCACGGCGTCGCCATCTCGATATATGAGCCGGGCCGGCGGCGCGTGCGCGCGTACTCGACCGGGTTATCCCTGCCCGAAGACCTGCGCCGCGCCGCGACGACGCTGGCCCTTAGTCCCCACCTCAAGGATTTTAAGATGGAGTTCACCAAAGGCACCCGGATCCAGATCGACTTCATCCTCGACAAGCCCGAGCCGGTCTCGCCCGACAAGCTGTCCCCGAGTGCGACCGACCGCCGGCGGTTCGAGACCGGTGTGGACGGCCTTCTCGCGTCGACGGGCCGGAAGAACCACTTCTTTCTCCCGGGCGACGCGTTCGTCGAATCCGTGAACCATCCCCACCAGATCCTGCGCATTCTGGACCAGCGGATAAGATCGAGAGGCGAGAAGTCGAAGCAAGCGCGTTTCTTCCGTTTTCGGACCGCGAGTTTCATCAGCTACGGCGACCGCTGGCTGCGCCTTTATCGGGGCATGCCGCTGATACCGCCCGTCTCCAAAAAACTCCTGGAGCGCGCCGCCTCCCGGGGCATTGACCATGTGATCGGGAACCAGCTCGAGAACGGCCGCTTCCTATACTATTACGACCCGGCGACCGACTCCCGGCGGGACCATGAACACCCCGATCGCGACCCCGATACGAACCCCTACTACAACGAACTTCGCCACGCGGGCGGCGCGCTGCTGCTCCTGTTCGACTACCGGCTTTCCAAGGATCCCAGGATCCTGCCGGCCGTCCGCAAGGCGATCGACTGGCTGATCGGAACGGGCGTGAATTACCGGCTGGCGGACGGATCGGAAGCGATGTATTTTTATTTCAACCGCAAATCCAAGCTCGGCGGAGCCGGCCTCGGTCTCTACCTGATCACCGAATACGAACGCTTGAGCGGGGACCGGACCTACCGCCCCGCCGCCGTCAAGCTCATGCGCCACCTGACGGACTCGATCGGTCCTGACGGCGAATTCCTGTACTATCACATCTACTTGGACAAGCCGGTCACCCGCGCGGACAATCAGAGGCTGTATTCCTTTTATTATCCGGGCGAGGCGCTGATGGGCCTGGCGGGATACCACAAGGTGATCGCCTCCGACGCCGAAAAAAAGATGCTCATACCCAAGATGAAGCTCGCGATGAAGTTCCTTCTGGAAGAACGGCCAAGGCGCTACGCCAAACACTATACGGCGCTGCCGTCGGACTCCTGGCTGATGCAAGCGGTGAACGAGATGTGGGATATCGAGGAGTTGAGGGAAGAGAGCTACAAGAACTTCGTGTTCGCGGACGCGGACCTGATGACCAAACTCATGTACAAGCCCGACACGGCGCTGTATCCGGATTATGTGGGCTCCATGTATTACAAATATGGCGACCCGCCGTATCCTGACGGGGCTAGATGCGAAGGTCTCATGGGCGCGCTGGAATTGGCCGTGAAGACCGGCTCGAAGGAGAAGGAAAAACTATACCGCGATCACCTGAAGATGGCCGCCTGGGCGACGCTCCACCTCTGCAACACGCCGGAATCGGTCTACTCGGTCCCGAATCCCCCTATGACCCTCGGCGGCATCCGATTCAAGAACACGCGGCAGTGGTTCCGCGTGGACACCATCCAGCACGTCGCCTCGTTCTATCTCAAGTTCTTCCCCTACTACGAATAAGGCCTTTGGCCGGACCGGCCATCCCCCGACCCTTCAACCGTCCCGCTTGAGCCCGTCCATATATTCATAAGCCGCCAGCGAGACCTTCGCGATGAATTCCTTGGAGGGTCCGGCCAGCGCGTGGTCATGCTCGGTGAGGACCGCGACGATCAGGTCCCCGTTACGGGTAAAGATGATCCCCGCGTCATGGCAGATCCCGTTCTCAAGACCCGTCTTATGGGCGACGGTCACGTCAGGCGGCAGGTACCTGGGGATGCGGTCGTTCGCGCGGGTGAGCTTGAGCGTGGCGATGCAGCGGTCGGATACGTCCCTGTTGACCAGTTCCTTGCGGTGCATGGCCTCGAGCATCATCGCCATTTCCGAAGCGTTGGTGTAGTTCTCCAGACCCCGATCACGCGCCCGGTAATCGGCGATCCTTCTGGAGAGGAAGGTCTTTTGAAGACCGAAGCCCTTGAACTCTGCATTCAGCCGATCGAGCCCCATCAGGGTGGTGAGCATGTTGGTGGCGGTGTTGTCGCTTTCGGAGACCATGAGGTCGACGAGACGCTCGATGGTGAAGGGCGTGCCGGACGGGAGGTCTTTGAGAAGGCCTGAGCCGGCGAGCTTGTCCCGGGAGCTGAGAACGACCTCCTGATCGAGGCGGATCTCCCCCGCCTCCGCGGCCTTGAAGCACGCCGCCATGATCGGCATTTTAGAGAGGCTCGCCGCCGCGAACAGCCGGTCCTTCCGGTAATAGTATTCCCACCCGGTCCGAAGGTCCTTGATCACCAACCCGGGCCGTCCCCGGAAACGGCCGATCTCCTTCTTGAGACGGTACCCAAGGTCCCGCCAGGCGGCCTTGCGCTCCTCGGCCCAACGGCGCTCCTGACGGATGTGGTGGACCTTGATCGAGATCCAGGGCCCGGCCGCGGTCCCGATCAGGACCGCCGCGGCGAGCATGAGCGGCCAAAAATATTTCTTCATCTTACCCCGTTCAATTTTTTCGAAAAACAAAGACCCGGCGGCCGTCGCCCGCGATCCGGGTCATGCCGAACAGCCCGCACAGCCGGTCGAGCGTCCGCTCCGAGTAGAACGAAACATGCGTCGGGTCCGTCGCGTAATACCAGTCATGAAGGTCCATCGCCTCGCTCCAGAGCTCGGTCATGACCGTGAGCACCCCGCCGGGCTTGAGCCGCTCCAGCACCTTCGGGATCTCCCGCGCCGGCTCTTCGAAGTGCTCGAAGCACTCCGTCGAAAAAATGAAGTCGTACGACGGCTCGAGCTCCACGTCAAAGAAGATCGGGTCGTAGTCGGTCATCGTGAAGCCCTCGGCTTCCAGGAGCCGCGAGAGCACCGGCCCGTGACCGCAGCCGTAATCCAGGCCCTTCGACCCCGGGACCAGGAATGGCATGGCCGCCCGGACCGGCCGGCTCAAAAAGTTGCAGTAGTCCCTGTCCTCGATCCGGTTGTCGTGGAGCAGGTAGCGCTCCTTCTGCTCCTCGCGCGGCAACCGGTCCGCCGGATCGGCAAAGAGCAGCCCGCACCCCTCGCAAGCGTGCAGCAAACGGTCCCGCGTCTTTACCCGCTTGCCGGTCCGCTCAGCGCAGAGCGGGCACAAGATCACCTCAGGCCGGACCGTCTCCGCCGCGTCATTGATCGGATCAACTGTTCTTCCGCCCATAAGCACATCCGCCTCTTCATCCGCATGCCCTGGTTTGAAGATTGAAATGGTTGGGGAACTAGGGCTCGAACCTAGACTAAGTGATTCAGAGTCACTCGTGCTACCATTACACTATTCCCCAATGAAGGCGGGAAAGATCGAAAGAACCCGAAAAAAATCCCTGTCCTGAAAAATTACTGCCCCTGAACTCCGGCGGCCTTGAGCTTCTCGGCCGCGGCACGGAGACGCTTCACCGCCCGGTCCTTGCCCACCAGGCTCACCGTATCAAAGAACCCGGGCGACACCATCCGTCCCGTCACCGCGATGCGGCACGGGTGGATGAACTGCTTGCCCGAAACGCCGGCGGCCGTCATGAACTCCCGTGAAGCTTTTTCGACGGATTCGTGGCCGAAGTCAGGCAGGGCCGCCAGGCAGTCCGCGTATTTTACAAAAATTTCGGGCAATTTGGCATCTTTCTTCAAAACCTTGTCCCCTTCCTCATCCCACGGGGCCTCGTCCTTGAAGAAAAAGGCGGTCTCGGACGGCAGGTCCTTGAGCACGAACACGCGCTCGCGGTAGAGCGCGGTGAAGCGGTCCATCCAGCCGGACTCCGGCGCTTCCGTGACGAGGCCGGAGGCAAGGAGCGTCTCGATGAACAGGCCCTTGAGCGTTTCGGGCGAAAAAGCGCGGATGTATTCCCCGTTCACCCAGTCCATCTTCTTGATATTGAAGATCGCGCCGGTCGACTGCACGCGCTCGAGCGAGAATTTTTCGATCATCTCAGCGAGAGCGATTATCTCCTGGTTGTTGCCCGGCGACCAGCCGAGGAGCGCGAGGTAGTTCACGATCGCCTGCGGCAGGTAGCCGGCGAGTTTGTAGTCGCGGACGCTCGTCGCGCCGTGCCGCTTGGAAAGGCGTGAGCGGTCCTCACCCAGGATGAGCGGGATGTGAGCGAACTTGGGCATCTCGAAGCCCAGCGCGGCGTAGAGCGGGATCTGCTTGGGTGTGTTCGAGATGTGGTCCTCGCCGCGGATGACGTGCGTGATGCCCATCTCATGGTCGTCGATCACCACCGCGAAGTTGTACGTCGGCACGCCGTCAGATTTGAGGAGCTCTAGGTCGTTCAGGAGGTTCCCGTCGAACTCGATGCGGCCGCGGATGACGTCGTCCCATCCGATCATGACCTTGGGGCTCTTGAAGCGCACCGCCTGCCCCTCGCCCTCACGGACGGCCTTGCCCTCGGCGATGAGCTTCTCGGCATACTTCTGATAGATCGCCAGACGGTCCATCTGATAGACGAGCGGCGCGTCCCAGTCGATCCCGAGCCACTTCAGGCTCTCGATGATCTCGACCTCGAACTCCTTCTTGGACCGCTCGCGGTCGGTGTCCTCGATGCGCAGGATGAATTCGCCGCCATGATGGCGCGCGAAGAGCCAGTTGAAGAGCGCTGTGCGGGCCGACCCCATGTGGAGGAAGCCGGTCGGACTGGGAGCGAAGCGGGTTTTGACTTTCATGGGTGGCCTTTTTTAACGGGAAAAGTTGAGGTCAGCTGAGTTCGGCGTCGATCCGGCGGATCTGCCCGTCGCGCAGCGCCTTGGCGTGGGCGGCGCCCAGGATATTGCCGTCCACGATGGTCTGCTTCTTCTGGGCGTCGAGGAAGAGGATGCGTTTGACCGCCGCGCGGCGCGGACCAAAAGTGCTGATCCGCTTGGGGTTCGTGTAGGTCACCAGCGTCTGGCCCATCAGCACGAACGCATACGCGTTCTTGGGCAGCGTGATCGTGGTCGAGGAGCCGTCGCGGAACTGGATCCGGCGGCTGACTTCTTCTTTGGTGAACATCCAGTCGGGCAGGATCGGGTTCAGCGCGAATTCAAGATTCCCCTTCGCGTCGAGACGGAAGGGCTCATGACCGAGGTTCATGCGAAGCCACATGTCCAAGAACTCCGCCGTGGACCCCGAGAGGCGCGCGACGAAGCCCGTGCCATGCAGCTTACGGTTGGAAAAAGCGGAGCTGGCGATGAAGGAGCTGTTCTCGAACACGCTGCGCCCGTAGACCTTCGGGTCCTGGAACGGCACGAGCGCCGATTGCAGATCGGTGAAAAATTCGTTGTGCAGGCCCTTCTTGAGCGTTTCGAGCAGCCACTTGTACTCCATGTGGAGGAAGACCGATTGGTTCTCGAGCCAGCCGGGCGAGAAGACGCGCGCGCGGCCGATCTCGGGCGACTCTTTCTCAAGATTCGACGTCACGGTGTACATGCTGAGCTTGCGGTCAAAAAGGTCCGAACCGCGGACGTGCTCGTAGATCTGACGGGCGCGGGCCGGGTCCTTTTCGACGCGAAGCGCGTGCATCGGACCTTCGAGAAAGATCGGGAGGCGGCGCTGACGGAACTTGCGCGGGACGATGGTCTCGCGGCCGCCTTTCTTGGCGGGCAGGGCCTTGTGCTCAATGACCTCGTTCTCAAAATATGTCGGGCAAGTCTCCTTGGCCGGGTCGTAAGCGCGGGTGATGCCCTCTTCGATCTTACGGGCGTAAACGGCGAGGACCTTCTTAAGCAAGGCGAGCGGAAGTTTCACCTCGCGGCCCTGGAAGCCCAAGCGGGTGGCGGCCCAGTATTTTTCCTTCGCGGTGTGCGTCGCGTCCCAGAAGTCCTGAT
>CAZHID010000039.1:0-9325 GCA_964532445.1 uncultured Planctomycetia bacterium
CCGCCAGCTACGCATCCAACGGGACGCCCTCCTTCACGCTGCATCCCGCGGACGCGCTCGACGGCGACACCGGCCGCGCCCCCTGCGGCGCGGTCCTGATCCTGCTCTCCAACAGCGGCGAGACGGAAGAGCTGGTGCGCCTCGTGCCGCTGCTCAAATCCGTCCACGCGACGCTCATCGTGATGACGGGGAATCTCCGCTCCACGCTCGCGCGCTCCGCCCAGATCCTTCTGGACACGTCCGTCGTCTCCGAGACCGAGCCGCTGAACCTGGCGCCGACCGCGTCGACGACCTGCATGCTCGCCATGGGGGACGCTCTCACGATGGCATTGGTCAAGAAGCGCCGCTTCAAAGAAAAAGACTTCGCGCTGCTCCATCCGGGCGGGATGCTCGGCAAGCGCATGCGGCTGAAGGTGAAGGACGTGATGCGCTCGGGTGACCGCAACCCTCTCGTGAAGCCGTCGGCTTCGATGCGCGAGGTCCTGCTCCGGATCACGACCGCCCGCGCGGGCAGCGCCACGATCGTGGACGCCTCCGGCCGCTGCCTCGGCATCTTCACGGACGGCGACTTGCGCCGCCACTTCAAAGAGCTCACGGCGCGTCCCGACGCGCCCGTTTCCAAATTCATGACCGCCAACCCGGTGACGGTCGGCGAGGACCTGCTCGCGGTCCGGGCGTTGGAACTTCTGCGCCGCCGCGCGATCGACGAATTGCCGGTCACCGACACCAAGGGCCGCGTGAGCGGGCTTCTGGACGTTCAGGACCTTCTGGCGCAAGGGTTCATCACGTCATGACGGATTTCAACTTGGAAGAGCGGCTCAAGCGGATCAAGGTCCTGTTCACGGACCTGGACGGGGTCCTCACTGACGGCAAGATCTATTACGGCGACCACGGGGACGAGATCAAGGGTTTCCATATCCAGGACGGCCTGGGCATCGTGCTCGCCCAGCGAGCCAAGATCCGCACGGTCATCATCACCGGCCGAAAGAGCCGCATCAATGAACGCCGCGCCAAGGACCTGAGGATCGACCGCCTGGTCCAGGGATGCCACAACAAAGTGGATGCCTTTGACAAGGCGCTCGCGAAATACCGTCTCAAGCCCGAAGAAGCCGCGTACGTAGGGGACGACCTACTGGACCTGCCGCCGATGCGGAAGGCGGGGCTCGCCGTCGCGGTCCGTAACGCCGTCGCTGAGGTCAAAAGCGCCGCGCATTACGTCACCGAACGGTCCGGCGGCGATGGAGCGGTTCGCGAGATCATCGACATGGTCCTCAAATCGCAGGGGCTCTGGTCCTCGGTCACCGTCAAAGTCGGATCCTAGCGTGAGGCGCACGCTGTTGGGTCTGCTCGCGGCCGGCATCCTGGGCGCCATCGTGTTGTTTTTCGCTTCTTACCGTCCGGCTCCTGTCAATATTCCGGCGGCCGACGCGGGCGACCCGAAGGGTCAGACCATCGAGCACTTCGAGCTCGAAGGCTACGATGATGACGGCAACGCCTCCTGGCGTCTGGTCGGGGAGTCCGCCCGGGTCTCGACGTCGACGGACGTGTTCATCGAGCGCGACGTGGTGCTCACGATGCTGGGCGGGGCGATCATCCGTTCGGACAAGGTTTTTTGGCAGAACTCCAAGACTCGTTTCGTCACCAGCCAACCGGTCAAAGTCCTGCACCGGAACATCGAGGTCGAGGGCCGGGGCGCGATCGGCAAGCTGAACCAGAAGAGCATCCAGATCAACCAGGACATCCGGATGAGGATCGAGCCGGACGGGACGCTCGTGACCTGCCGGGGACCGATGCGGATCCTGCAGAGCGAGAGCCGCGTCGTCCTGTACCATGATGTCCGGATCCGCGACCAGCGCGGGGACCTCGCGGCGGACCGGATGGACGCGTTCTTCGATCCTGAGACCAAAAAGATCATGATGATCACGGCGACCGGCAATGTCCGTATCACCAAGGACGGGGACCTGAGCGTCGCGCACAAGGCGATCTATGACACCCGCACCGGCTCCATCCGTCTGGAAGGCATGTCCGAGATCAGCATTCGCGACACCAACCGCTTGGAGCCGGCCCAGCTGCCGATAGGAAAACCATGAGCCTTCTGGACGTCCAGTTCGTGAAGAAGAAGTACGGGGAGCGGGAAGTCGTCAAAGGCGTCAACATCACCGTGAACCGCGGCGAGATCGTCGGACTACTGGGGCCCAACGGCGCCGGCAAGACCACGACCTTTTACATGACCGTGGGGCTGGTGTCCGCTGATTCCGGCCGCATCCTGTTCAACGGCCGTGACGTCACCAAGATGCCGATGTACAAGCGGGCCCGTTACGGCATGGGCTACCTTTCGCAGGAACCCTCCATCTTTCGCAACCTGACCGTCGCCCAGAACATCATGGCCATTCTCGAGGCGCTGCGCATCCCGTACCGTGAGCGCAAACGCCGGCTCGAAGAGCTCCTCCGCGAGCTGAGGATCGAAAAGCTCCGTGACGCCAAGGCCGTGACACTGTCGGGCGGGGAGCGCCGCCGCCTGGAGATCACCCGGGCCCTCGTGGCGCACCCGATGTGCATCCTGCTGGACGAGCCCTTTTCGGGCATCGACCCGATCGCCGTCTCGGAGTGCCAGGAGCTGATCAAGGACCTCCGCCGGCGCGGCATCGGCATCCTGCTCACGGACCACAACGTCCGCGAGACCCTTTCCATCACCGACCGAGCCTACATCATGGCCGAAGGCCGCATCCTCGTCTCCGGCACCAAGGAGCAGCTGCTCTCCAGCGAAGAAGCCCGCAAGTTCTACCTGGGCGACAAGTTCTCCATGTGACGCCGCGCTGCCCCGGCCCCTTCGAGGGGTTGGAGGGGTAGGGCGGTTGTGATATCATAAACGGCTCTTAGATCGCTCCCAATCGAGACAAGGAGTTTTTATGCAAATTGATATCAGCGCCCGGCACAAATTCAAGGTTTCGGACATGCTTCGCGCGTACGTCCTTGAAAAAATGCCCAAGTTGGAACGTTTTTCCCTCAAGGTCGAGTCGGCCCACGTGGTCTTTGAACAGGAAAAAATGAACGAGACCTGCGAGATCGTCCTGCTGGGTAAGAACATGCGCCTGACGGCCTGCGAGACCACGACCGCGATGCAGGCTTCCTTTGACGCCGCTCTGGGCAATTTGATGCACCAGCTCGAGCGTCACCACGAAAAGATCAAACAACACCGCCACGAGCGGATCCAAGTCGAAAGCACCCTCCCGGATGAAGACGAATCTTAAGAAGATCAAGGACTGCCGCCACGAACTTTCCGTTGAGCTCGACCCCCAGTCGGTCGAGACCGCGTTCCAGGAGGTTTTCTCAGACATCGCGCGCAAGGCCAAGATGCCGGGCTTCCGTCCGGGCAAGGCCCCGGTGAGCCTGGTCCAAACCACCTTCGCCGACACGGCCAAGGAAGAGGTCGCCAAGAAGCTCGTCTCCGAGGCCTATGCCGGCGCGCTTGAGAAGCATGAGGTCCGCGCGATCAGCTACCCGAATGTCCGCAACCTGGTGCTCGAGCGCGGTAAGAAAATGACGTTCGTGGCCGAGTTCGAGACCGCTCCCGAAGTGAAGCTCCGGAAGTACAAGGGTCTGAAGATCAAGAAGGTCCAAGAGACCATCGGTGAAGAGGACATCCAGAAGGTCCTTCAGCAGTTCCGTGAGACCCGCGCGGTCGTGAAGCCGCTTGAGACCCCGCGTCCGGCCGTGATCGGCGACGCGGTCATTTGCGACATTGAAGTGTTGGAGTCCGGCAAGCTCGTGCAAAGCAAGGGCAACACGACGCTCGTCATCGCCGAACGCAAGGAGGGGCAGTTCTCGCTCGAAGCCCTGGTCGGCGCCTCCGCGGGCGACATGCGCGAGATCCCGTTCGAGGGCGACACCGTTTACCGGATCAAGGTCCAGGAAGTCCGCCAGCGGGAATTCCCGGCGCTGGACGACGCGTTCGGTCAGAGCTTCGGCAAAGCCGATCTGAGCGAGCTTAAAGAGGAGGTCCGTAAAGATCTCGAACGCTACCGCCGCCACGAAGCCCGGGAAAAAATGCAGGAAGAGGCCTACGGCAAACTTCTCGACGAGAACAAATTCACCGTGCCGGAAAGCATGATCGTGCGCCAAGAAGCCAAGATCTGGCAGGATTCGTTCGGTGGCACACCTCCTGCTGACGCCGAATCAGACCCCAAGTTCAAGGAAGTGAAGGAAAAGGTCCGTGAGCGAGCCGAGCGCCAGGTCCGTGGTTTTTATATTCTGGAAGCCGTCGCCGATGAGGTGAAGGTGGAAGTGGACGACGCGGAAGTCGAGCGCCGCGTGCAGGAGATCGCCGGCCAGCATCAGCGCGACCCGCAAGAGGTCCGTGAACGTTTCGCCGACGAGATCCGTCACGAGCTGCGTCAGGCAAAGAGCATCGACCAGGTGCTCGCCGCCGCGCAGATCTCCGAAAATTAATTCGCGCAACGACGAAAAGGAGCCCTTATGAGCATCTTGGTCCCCATGGTCATCGAATCCTCCAGCCGCGGCGAGCGGGCATACGACATCTATTCGCGTCTTCTCAAGGAGAGGATCATCTTCCTGGGCACCCCGATCGATGACAACGTGGCCAATCTGATCGTCGCCCAGCTCCTGTTCCTGCAGTCCGAGGACGCCTCCAAGGACATCAGCATGTACATCAACAGCCCCGGCGGCTCCGTGACCGCCGGCATGGCGATCTACGACACGATGCAGTTCCTGCGCTGCGACGTGAGCACCTACTGCCTGGGTCAATGCGCGAGCATGGGCTCGGTCCTGTTGGCCGCCGGCGCCAAGGGCAAGCGTTTCTCGCTTCCGAACAGCCGTATCATGATCCATCAACCGTGGGGCGGCGCTCAGGGCCAGGCCTCTGACATGGACATCCAGGTCAAAGAGATCCTTCGCCTGCGCGACCGGCTGAACGGCATCCTTTCCAAGCACACCGGTAAAGACGTCGAAACCATCAAAAGAGACTGCGATCGGGACAATTTCATGTCGGCGGAAGAAGCGCAGGCCTACGGCCTCGTGGACCAGGTCGTCGACAAGTTCGCCGCGGTCAAAGGGATCCAATCATGAGCGCCTCACAGCTTCTTCTGACCCCCGGACCTTCCATGGTGCCCCAGCGCGTGCTGGACGCCATGGCATTGCCCATGGTGCACCACCGCACCAAGGACTTCGTCAAGATCGCTGAGCGCGTGGACGAGAACCTCAAAAAAGCGTTCTGCACATCGAACCCCGTCGTGAGCTTCGCCGCGTCCGGCACCGGCGCGATGGAAGCCTCGATCGTGAATCTTTTTTCCGCCGGCGACAAGGTGATCGCGGCGCACGCCGGCAAATTCGGCGAGCGTTACCGGGACATCGCCAAGACGTACGGGCTCCAGGTCGTCGAGATCGTGAACCCCTCGGGCCAGATCATCCGCCCGGAGCAGGTGGCCGAAGCGCTCAAAAGTCATCCGGACGCCAAAGCGGTCCTCATGACGCACCTCGAGACCTCCACCGGGGTCGCGCATCCGATCGAAGCGATCTCCGCCATCACCCGCAACTCCCAGGCTGTCCTCATGGTCGACGCCATCTCGGGACTGACCTGTGATCCGCTGCGCCAGGACGCGTGGGGTGTTGACGTCGTGGTCTCGGGCAGCCAAAAGGGCTTCATGCTGCCTCCGGGCCTGGCTTTCTTGAGCGCGAGCCCCAGGGCACAGGCGCTTATTTCCAGCTCCAAACTTCCCAAGTTCTATTTCCACCTGGGCAAGGCCATCAAGGCGCTCGACAAGCACGATTCGCCGTACACGCCCGCCGTGAGCTTGGTCCGCGGTCTGGACGCCGCTCTCGACCTCATCCTCACCGAGGGGATCGAGAACGTGTGGAGCCGTCACGCCAAGGTCGCCGCCTGGGTCCGCGCCGAGATCACGAAGCTCGGCCTTCCCGTCTTCGCCCAAGCGCCTTCCAACGCCCTGACCTCGATCACGATGCCGGCTTCGGTCAATTCCGGGGACCTGATCAAGCACATGCGCGATCAGTTCAACGTGATCGCGGCCAACGGCCAGTCGGAACTTGAAGGCAAGATCCTCCGGTTCGCGCACATGGGCGACGCCGCCCGGCCGGAATGCGCCCAGAAGGGGCTGGACGCGCTCAAGTCCGCGCTGTCGAGCGTCGGATACGCCCCGGTCGCGCGCTAACCAACTTTTACGCACAACGAGAGGGAACGATGTGAGCACCCAGAAATGGAAAATCCTTGTCTGCGACCCGCTGGATGAGGCTGGCGCCGAGATCTTCAAGAACGAACCCAATATCGAGCTCGTGCACGCGCCCAAGCCCGGCGCGCCTGAGATCAAGACGCTGATCAAGGACGTTGTCGGCGTCGTCGTCCGCTCAGGGACGACCCTGACAGCGGATTGGATCAAGGAAGGCGATAACCTTCGCATCATCGGCCGCGCCGGCATCGGCGTGGACAACGTGGACGTCGCCGCCGCCTCCCGCCGCGGCATCGTCGTCGTGAACACGCCCGGCGGCAACACCATCACCGCGGCCGAGCAGACGCTCGCGCTTATGCACTCCCTCGCGCGCGCCATCGCGCCCGCCCATCAGTCGATGTGCGAGGGCCGCTGGGACCGCAAGAAATTCACCGGCATCGAACTTTTTGAAAAAACGCTCGGCCTTGTCGGCATGGGGCGCATCGGCACCGAGGTGGCGCGCCGCGCGGCGAGCTTCGGGATGCGTGTCCTGGCTTACGATCCGTTCCTGCGTCCTGAGCGCGCCCGCGATCTGGGCGTCGAATCCGTGACGCTCGATGAGGTCTTCCGCCAGTCCGACTTCATTTCGCTGCACGTCCCCATGACGAACGAGACCCGCAACATGATCAACGCGGAGGCCCTCTCCAAGATGAAGAAGGGCGTGCGCATCATCAATTGCGCCCGCGGCGGCCTCATTGACGAGACGGCCGCTCTCGCGGCCCTCAAGTCCGGTCAGGCGGCCGGGTTCGCGCTGGACGTGTTCGAGAAGGAGCCGCCCGCGAAGTCGGAATTCCTCGACCACCCGAACGTCCTCAAGACGCCCCATCTCGGCGCCTCGACCGAGGAGGCTCAGATCAAGGTCTCGATCGACATCGCCAAAACGATGGTCGACTATCTTAAAGGAAAGGGGATCCGCAACGCCGTGAACATCCCGGCCGTGGACCCCGAAACCCTTAAGACCATGGAACCGGACCTCCTCCTCGCCCGCAGGATCGGCTCGATCCTGTCCCAGATCGCCGAAGGCCAGACCGTTTCGGCGGATATCCGTTTGTCCGGCAAGGTCGCCGAATTCCCGGCCGCTCCGCTCTCCGCGTCGATGCTCGAAGGCCTTTTGTCCCCGATCCTCGAAGGCGTCAACCTCATCAACGCTCCGTACCTGGCCGAAGAACGCGGCATCAAGGTGACCGTCACCCAGTCCAAGGACAGTTCGAACTACGCGAGCCTCGTGACGCTCGAGTTGGTGACCACCAAGGAACGCCTCACGCTCTCCGGCACGCTCGACGTGAAGTCCCAGCCCCGCGTCGTCATGATCGATGACATGCGGTTGGAGTTCGCCGCCGACGACCGCCTGCTCGTCATCGAGAATCAGGACGTCCCCGGCATGGTCGGCCTCGTGGGCACCATCCTCGGTCAGAACCGCGTGAACATCGCCGACATGAGCGTCGGCCGCGACCCGCAAAAGAAGAAGGCCCGCATCTTCATCAGCGTTGACGCGGACGTCAACGAAACGGTCCTCAAGTCGCTGCGTTCGGATGCCAACATCCTGAGCGCGCGCTTCATCCGGCTGTAAGGCGCGTATGAACACCGTCGTCGTCGGCGCGCAGTGGGGGGATGAGGGCAAGGGGAAGATCATCGATTATCTTTCCTTGGACGCGGACCTGGTCGTCCGGTATCAGGGCGGCAACAACGCCGGCCACACCGTCTACCGCGGCGAGAAAAAATTCGTGATGCATCTCGTTCCGTCCGGCATCCTTGAGCCGGGCGTGACCTGCGTGATCGGCAACGGCGTCGTCGTCGACCCGGCCGAGCTCGTCAAGGAGATCGAAATGCTCGAAGCCGGCGGGATCAAGACCCGCGGCCGCCTTTGGGTGAGCGAGCAGTGCCACCTGATCTTTCCGTACCACCGCATCTACGACCGGCTCCGCGAGGAAAAAAAAGGCTTCATCAAGATCGGCACCACCGGCCGCGGCATCGGTCCCTGCTACTCGGACCGCGCTCTCCGGTCCGGCATCCGTCTGGGCGACCTTTATGATCCGGTGCTTTTTCCTCAGCGCCTCAAGCTTTCCCTCAAGGAAAAGAACGAGATCTTCAGAAGCCTTTACCGCTTCAAAGGCTTCGACTACAAGAAGCTGCATGCGGAGTACCTGGGTTACGCCAAGCGTCTCAAGCCTTATTGCGCGGACACCTTCCTGCTCCTCGACGAAGCGATCCGCTCCAAGCGCAAGGTCCTTTTCGAAGGCGCTCAAGGGACGCTCCTCGATATCGATCAAGGCACCTACCCGTTCGTGACGTCAAGCTCGACGATCTCGGGCGGCGCCTGCGTGGGCGCGGGCGTCTCGCCGCGCGCGATCCATGAGATCATGGGCGTGGCCAAGGCCTATACCACCCGCGTGGGCGAAGGTCCGTTCCCGACCGAGTTCGAGCCTGTTTTTATGGAAAAAATGCGCACACTCGGTCAGGAATTCGGCGCCACGACGGGCCGCGCCCGCCGTTGCGGCTGGTTCGATGCCTGCGTGGTCCGTTATGCGGGCCGGCTCAACGGACTGACGCGGCTTACTCTCACCAAGCTTGATATTCTCGACACGCTTCCCAAGCTCAAGATCGCGGTCGCCTACCGCTATAAAGGAAAGACCTTCACCCATTTCCCGCACTCGATCGAAGTGCAGCGGGGGATGAAGCCGATCTATGTGGAGATGCCGGGCTGGCAGTCACCGACCGGTCATATCCGGCGCTATCAGGATCTCCCGCTCAACGCCCGACGCTACATCGAGCGCATCGCCAAGCTGGTCGAAGTTCCGATCCGGATGGTCTCCGTCGGCAAGGAACGCGGCCAGGTGATCCCCTGCAAGGTCTGACCGCCATGGAACGGACGCCCGACTCTCCGGCGGTCCCCGTTCACGTCGCCTTCATCATGGACGGCAACGGCCGCTGGGCCCGCCAGCGCGGCCAGGCCCGCGTGATGGGGCACCAGAAAGGCGCTGAGACCGTCAAGATGGTCAAAACCGCCTGCCTCGACCTCAAGATCCCATATCTGACCCTGTACGCCTTCAGCCAGGAAAATTGGAAGCGGCCCAAAGGGGAGGTCG
>CAZHID010000039.1:9335-12706 GCA_964532445.1 uncultured Planctomycetia bacterium
AGGGCGATTTCCTGATGGACCTTTTGGACAAGTATCTGGAATCCGAGGCTCCCAATGTGATCAAGGACGGGGTCCGCTTCCTGACGATCGGTGATCTCACCGCGCTCAGCCCGGGGATACAAGCCAAGATCGCCAAGCTGAAAGCGCAGACGGCCGCCAATTCGCGTCTGACGCTGACGCTCGCGCTCAATTACGGCTCCCGCCAGGAGATCCTCACGGCTGTCCGCCGTTTCGTGGAGTCGGTCCTCCAAAGGCCCGGAGCGACCGCGGATGACGTCCGACGAGCCGCCGGTTCGATCGATGAAAAAACTCTCACCTCATTCCTCGACACCGCCGGAACCCCCGACCCTGACCTTCTGATCCGCACCAGCGGCGAAATGCGGTTGTCCAATTTTCTTTTGTGGCAGTGCTCCTACAGCGAGATCTACGTTTCCGACAAGCTATGGCCCGACTTTTCGCGGGCGGACTTCGAGGCGGCGTTGGCGGATTTTGCCGCGCGCGAACGCCGGTTCGGGGCGGTGCTGTGACCGTCAACCTGGGGCGCAGGACGCTTGCGGCCGTGGCGATCGTGGCGGCCGTTTTTGGCGGGCTCTTCTGGGGGCCGGTCTGGTTCTGGAGCGCGGGCGTGGCGGCGGTGAGCGCGTTCGGGAGCTGGGAGCTGCTGGAGCTTTTCAAGGCGCGCGGAGTGCAAGTGTATCGGATCTTCGGCGTTGTCATGTGCGCCCTCATCCCGCTGGTGGTCCATGACGCCGGCGGCGGCACCCGTGCCGGCGAGGTCCTCTTCATTGTTCTGGCCTGCTTCGGGCTTTTTCTGATCCAGTTCCTTCGTTCCGAGAACCCGAGAGCCTTGGAAGGCATCGCGCTGACGCTCTTTTCCATCCTTTATATCGGCTGGTTCATGAGCCATCTGATCAAGCTGCGCTTCCTTCCCGGGGGCCATCTCTGGATCGCGTACCTGATCGCGGTCACCAAATCGGGTGACATCGCGGCGTACCTGATCGGCAGTCTCTGGGGCCGTCACAGTCTGATCCCGCACATCAGCCCCAAGAAGAGCATCGAGGGAACCGTCGCCGGGCTCGCAGCCAGCGTCGGTGTTTCGATCGCGTTCGCGGGCCATCTGCCCGCCCCCTGGTCGGTCCCGTACCTCGCCGTGACAGGGCTTGTGACCGGTGTCATCGCGCAGTGCGGGGACCTTTCCGAATCGCTGATCAAACGTTACTGCGGGGCCAAAGATTCCGGCCGCGTGGTCCCCGGGTTCGGCGGTTTGCTCGACGTCTTGGATTCCGTGCTGTTCACAGCGCCGCTGTTCTACTTCTTTGTGGACCGGGGTTCGCTGTGAAGCGGATCGTGATCCTCGGATCGACGGGATCGGTCGGGAAGAACGCGCTCGAGATCGTGCGTGCGCACCCGAAGCGTTTCAAGGTCGTGGGGCTGGCCGCGGATTCGAACGTAGAAGAACTTTTTTTGCAGATCACGGAGTTCAAGCCCGACGCTGCCGTGCTCTCGAACCCGGAAGCGGCTTCCGAACTGCGTCGCCGCGGAACGGGCCCGACCCGGATCATCGACGGTGCCGACGCGCTGCGTCAGATCGCGGTCTGGCCGGGCGCGGACCTGGTGATCGCCGCCTCCAGCGGCAGTTCTTCGCTTTTGCCGGTGCTCGACGCCATCGCCGCGGGCCGGACGATCGCGTTCGCGAACAAGGAGCTCCTGGTCATGGCGGGCCGGCTGGTCATGGAGTCCGCCGCTCGCCACAAGGTCCGTATCCTGCCGGTGGACAGCGAACACAACGCCATTTTTCAATGCCTGGAAGGGGAGCGCGGCCGCGATTCGATCCGCAAGATCCTTCTGACCGGTTCCGGCGGACCTCTGCGTGACGTGCCGGCCGAACGTTTTCGCGGCCTTTCCAAAGAGACGGTGATCCGGCATCCCCGCTGGAACATGGGCAAGAAGATCTCGGTCGATTCCGCGACGCTCATGAACAAGGGGCTGGAGATCATCGAAGCCCGCTGGCTTTTCGACATCGCCCCGGACCGGATCGAGATCGTGATCCATCCGGAGGCCGTGATCCATTCGATGGTCGAGTTCATCGACGGCAGCGTCCTGGCGCAGGCCGGGCCGACGGACATGAAGCTTCCGCTGGTCCACTGTCTCGGTTATCCTGAGCGCGTGGACCATCCCGCTCTTTTCACAGACTGGGCGTCCGTCGGCAGTCTGAACTTCATGAAGCCCGACGTCGCCAAATTTCCCTGTCTAGGCATGGCCCTGGACGTCGCCCGCCGGGGCGATACGACCTTGCCCGCCGCGCTCAACGCGGCCGACGAAGTGGCGGTCGAGGCGTTCTTGTCCGATCGCATCGACTTCGCTGATATTCCCATCGTGATCGAGCGGGTGCTGGCCCGCGACGCGGCGGCTGAGCGGCCGACCCTGGAAGCGGTGCTCGAGGCGGATGCCCGGGCCCGCGACGAAGCTTTTCGCGCCGTGAGGGAATTGTCCTCCGCGGCGCGCACCTCATAGGAGAATCTGATTTTATGCAAGGACCCATCCTGTTCTTATCGGTGTTGAGCGTGCTGATCGTCACTCACGAGTGGGGCCACTACATCACCGCGCGTCTGCTCAAGATCCGCGTTGAGCGCTTTTCCATCGGCTTCGGGCCGATCCTGTTCCGGCGGAAGGCGACCCATGAGGACGGCACCGAATTCTGCGTGTCGCTGATCCCCATGGGCGGGTACGTGAAGCTCGCCGGCGAATCGTCCGAGACCTCCACCGGCGCGCCTTGGGAGTTCCACACGCGCTCCAACTTCCATAAGTTCCTTGTCGTCGTGGCCGGACCGCTCGTGAACGCGATCGTCGCGTTCCTGATCTTCGCGGTGATCTTTGTGGCCGGCCAGCCGGTCGTCACCACCCAGGTGGGTCAGGTCATGCCGGACCACGCCGGATATGCGGCGGGCCTCAAGGCGGGCGACCGGATCGTGAGCGTCAACGGCGTGAAGGTGAGGTATTGGGAAGAGCTGCTGCGCGAGCTGCCGAAGCACCGGGACGGCGAGCTCTGGATCGATATCGAGCGGTCCGGGACGGGCGCGGCCGAACGGCTGAACCTGACGCCGAAGCTCGTGAAGCAGAAAAACATGTTCGGCAAGGAGCACACGGTCCCGCGCATCGGCATCCTGCCTTCGGGTGAGGCCGATATCGTCCGCCAGTCGCCGTTGGCCGCCGCCGGTGCCGCGGTCAATAAAGTCCTCCAGCTCTCCGCGATGATCTTCGCGTCGCTCGGCATGGTCATCACGGGCGCCGTCTCGTTCAAAGACTCGATGGCCGGTCCGATCGGCATCTATGTGATGACACAGGAAGCCGCCAAGATCGGCTGGGTCTAT
>CAZHID010000040.1:0-12490 GCA_964532445.1 uncultured Planctomycetia bacterium
TCACGGGTAAAAAATACGCCGATATCCTGAGTTTTTATTATCCAGGCGCCGAGATCAATAGGATCTACTCTTAAAGAAAATGACACAAAACGACGATCCCAGACAAGAGGCGGCCAAGGACGCGGCAGGCGCCAGACCCGCGCGTGAGATCGTCTCCAAATTATCCGAGCATGAAAAAACCGTTCGTGACCAGGAGCTGCTTCTCAACGCTGAGAAGTACTTCGGGGGACTAAGTGATGAGGAAAAGCTTCTTCTCGGGCTGAATGCTCCCGCGGTCAAAGATGCTGAGGCCAGGCCGTCCGTCTTAAAGGTTGATAAGTCTTCATCGGAGACTTCTGCCGCGGCACCGCTTTCTCGCTCCGTAGAGCCGCGCCGCCGCGAGATCGGATCTCCGATAGCGGCAGAACCTGCGAACCAGACGGGTGTATGGGTGGGGTCGGATTGGGTCTGGGCCGGCCTGACGGCGTTGATCTTTATCGGGGTCGTGGGCTGGGTCCTTGTGGGGCGGTAGGGTCCGGGACGGGCGAAGCGGAACGGGCTTGACGATGGCGGAGCGGAGAGGAAAAGGGGCGGCGATCTAGCCTTCGACTTTTTCGGGCATCATAAGCGGTTCATACCGTTCGGGAGCCGCGAAAGGGGAGCTGAAGATCTCGTAAATTCCGACCCCGGTACGGGCGATCGCGAGGCCGACGCCGCGGGTCGCGCCGGTCGTCACGGCCTCAAAAAGATTCCGCTCCCGGTTGAACTTGTCCACAGTGACCGGCGCTTCGAGCCAGCCGGTGGCGGTGTTGTTGATCCCGCGATGGAGTTTTTCACCGGGTGTATACTTGGAGGACCCGGTCGGAGCTTCGTCCGCGGAAGCGGAGCTGGCGAGACCGATGAAGGTCAGCAGAAGCGCGGGCGCAAAAAGACGCAAGATAAGATGTTTTTTCATACGTCGAGGATACACCCCGGGCGCTCTCAGCGTCAAGGCTGCTGCCCTCGCATCTAAGGCAATATCAAGGAGGACTATGATCATGAGGAAGATAAGCGTATCAGGGGTATTGGCGGCGGTGATGGTGTGCGCGGTTTTTTCGGTCGCGGCGGAGGCGGCATACCAAGTGCCGCAGAGGGTCCGGGAGCAGGCGGCTCAGTACAGCAAGACGGCCAAGGAGTTGATCCGTTCCGGGCGGGTGACCGATGGCGTCAAGATGATGCGCTTGGCGATCAAAACGAATCCCGTGGACCCGATGCTCCGAATGGACTATGTCACGTTCATGAGCCGTAAAGGGGAGCAGAGCCTTCAGGACGGAAAGCGGGCGGAGGCGATCGCCGTTTTCCGGAGCGTTGAAGAGGAATTGATGTCGGCGGCAAAACTTTTCAAGGACAGCGGGGCCGCGGGCAATGCCGCGCATGCCCTGGGACAGGTCGGAGACATCCACCGTTATGTGTATGGGAACGAATTCCGGGCGCGCGGGTACTACTCCAAGGCTTTGGAGATGGATCCCAAATCAGCAGCTTTGAGCGCCAAACTCGCACAGCGTTAAGAATAATCAACTTAGTATTGAATATGGATTGTAACTAATGTATATTATTGTCAAATGGATATCATTAGATACAAGTATATTTTACTTTTAATAGCTTTTATTGGAACCATCCAGGTCAGCGTTGGTGAGGTTTGGGCTGAGGATGATCGCTGGATGGTGGCTTCTGTTAAGGGCGGAGCGTGGAAAAGTTCGGATCGGGACCCTTCCGTCCGTACCGCGGTCCGCGAGGGCGACACCATCGGCTCCAGCGACCGCGTTGAGACCTTCCAGCAGAACGAAGTCACCCTGACCTCGGACGCGGCCGGCAAGAATATCATCACGCTCCAAGGCGCGTTCAGGGTGCAGCAAACGCCCGGAGCGACGCGTGTTCATTTGGAGCGCGGCCGCGCCCTTGCGGTGCTCGACGGGCTTAAGGGTCGGGGAGACTTCAGTGTAGCCACGCCGACCGGGGTCGCCGCGGTGCGCGGCACCCGTTTCGGGGTTGAAGCCCCTGCCAGCCGTATGGACGTGCGCACCTATCAAGGAGAAGTCCTGGTCAGCAAGAGCGCGGTCGGACGGCGGCGCTTCTCCGGCGCGTCCGTATCTCTTGAAAAGGGGAAAAAGACCGCGCTGCGCGCGGAGGACCCGCAGGCACCTCGCGCCGAAGATATTTCAGCGCGGGAATGGAAAGATTACCGCGAGGCGTTCAAGGGGATCCGTGCCGCCCGGCAAGCGCTGAAGGAGGACGGCGGGCGGTGGTTCGAAGAATCAAAGAAGCCTGCCCGCGCCACCTGGGTGCCGTCCGAACCGGACTCCGGATCAGGCGCCGCGAAAGACGGTCAGACGATCGTTTTTTGATCCGTCCCCGTTCCGGTTTTGGCCCGTACCATCATTCCTTCCCGCTTAGGTGCCTGTGATACAATTCCCCGCATGCCGCAGGACATTTCCCCGGACCGTCTGAGCTCGATCGTGTTCGCCCGCTGGATCGTGCCCGCGGCGGTGCTGGACGAATTGTCCCTGGACCGGAAGTTCTTGGGGCATTTGAACGCCAACGTCGGTGTCCAGCAGTCGTTCACGCTCCGGACCCACACGCTTCGCGTGATGGACTGTTTCGAAAAGCATTTTGCGCAGTTGCCGCGCTTGGGTGCCCGGGAGCGGGGGCTGTTCAGGCTTTTTTTGGCGCTGCATGACATCGGCAAGCCCCTGGCGATCGAGGCGGGGGACAAGCGGTGGCAGCACCGCTTCACGGTCGATCTTTTGGCGCGGACGCGGGACCGATACCCTGTGACCGATGCCGAGTTCACGGACTGGATCGCGCTGGTCGACGGCGACCCGCTGGGCGCTTATCTCAAAGGAGAGGTCGGCGCGGCGGCGGCCGGGGAGCAGATCCGGCGAATGGCCTCCCGATCCTCACTGCCGTTCGCCGCTTTTTGCCGCCGCCTGGTGGTGTATTACCAGTGTGACGTTTCGGGTTACACCCGGCGGGCGGGTTTGATGGGTGCCTTGGACGGCTTGTTCGAGTGGGACGCATCGGACGAGATCCGATTTGACCGTGAGAGCGAGCTCCTGGTATTTTCGCCCCGCGTCCAAGCGCTGATGGCAGGGCTCGCCTCCGAAGATCTTAAATTAGAAAGGTCCGCATGAACCCCTCCCGAAGAGCCGAAGAAGAGCCGCGCCGCGAATCCATCCACCGGCTGGAAGATTTTGATTACACGCTGCCGCCGGAATCCATCGCGCAGAGCCCGCTCGAGAACCGCTCCTCATCGCGCCTTCTCGCCGTGGAACGCGGCTCAGGAAATTGGAAAGACCGGCATTTTTCGGACATCGCCGACTACATCCAGCCTGGGGACGTGCTGGTCATGAACAACTCGCGGGTGTTCCCGGCCCGATTGGAAGGCGCGAAGGTCACGGGCGGAAAGATCGAGCTCCTGCTCGTGGCCCCGTCGGATGCTCAGGAGATGCGATGGAAGGTTTTGTGCCGGCCCCAGCTGAAAGAGGGGCAGGTCGTCCGCGTAGGCGAGGCGTCGGCCCGCTGTCTGGGCAGGACCGCCTCCGGATATATGGAGGTTGAATTCAGCGGGATGTCCGGCCGCGCGGCGGCCGAAAAGTACGGCGAGATGCCGCTCCCTCCTTACATCAAACGCAAGCCGTCGGACTCGGACCGTGAGCGCTATCAGACCGTCTACGCCCAACCGGAGGGTTCGATCGCGGCCCCGACGGCCGGCCTTCACTTCACGAAGGACCTGATCCGGTCGCTGGAGCAAAAAAGTGTCGAATGTGTCGGTATCACGCTGCATGTCGGGTATGGCACCTTCCAGATGGTCCGCGACATTTCGCAGCATGAAATGCACGCGGAACGCTTCGAGGTGACCGACGCGGCGGCGCGGTCCATCAACCGCGCTTTGAAGGAAAAAAAGCGCGTGTGGGCCGTCGGGACCACGTCCGCGCGGGCGCTGGAGACCTGTGTCCAAGGCGGCACGGTGATCGCCGGGGCGGGCGAAACGAACCTTTTCATCGTCCCGCCGTTCGAGTTCGAAGTCGTCGGCGGATTGATCACGAATTTTCACCTGCCCAAATCGACGCTGCTCATGCTGGTGAGCGCCTTCATGGGGCGCGACCGGATGATGAAAGCGTATCGCCACGCGGTGGAAGCGGGCTACCGCTTCTATTCCTATGGCGACGCGATGATCGTCCATTAGAACTCTCCGCGCCCCCATCGGGTATAATGACCCCACTTATGGACGAGCAAAAGATCAGACAGGACATTCATTTTTATTATTGGACCGGAGTGGTCCTCTATGCCACCTCGGCCATTCTCAGCGTGATCCATCTGTACCAGTTCAAGGGCCGGGAGCCGGTGGACTTCGCTTTTATCCTCATCATGCTGTCGATCAACGTGTCTCTCATGGCCAAGATCCGCTCGTTCAGGAACTGGGCGAGGAAGGCCTACCTGCTGCGACTGGCGGTCTTCGCGCTGTTCTTCTACCCGATCCTCATTTTTGGCAATGACGAATGGGCGTACTCCAAGCATTGGCCGCACGGGATCCTGCAGCGTGTCTGCAACTTCAGTATCCTCGTGTTCGAGATCTACTTCGTGCTGTACCTCCTGCGCAGATCCGTGAGATATCATTTTTCTCACGCGACCGCCGATCGTAAAGACAGCTGACCGCGTGTCTTCCGCCCACTTTCAGGTCACCCATCAGGATCCGTTGACCCATGCGCGGGCCGCCACGCTGCAGACGGCGCACGGTGTCATCCAGACCCCCGTTTTCATGCCGGTGGGGACACAGGCCACGGTCAAGACGTTGAGCTCAGAGGACGTCAAGCAGGCCGGGGCTCCGATCATCCTTTCGAACGCGTACCACCTTTATCTAAGACCGGGGGTCGACTGCATCGAAGCGATGGGCGGCCTGCACCGGTTCATGAATTGGAACGGACCGATCCTGACGGATTCCGGCGGGTTCCAGATCTTTTCGCTCAAGGAAAAGAAAAAACTCACGATCGAAGGCCTGGAGTTCCGCTCCCATTTGGACGGTTCCAAGCACTTCCTGACCCCTGAACGCGTCGTGGAGATCGAGACCCGTCTCGGGGTGGACATCCTGATGCCGCTGGATGAATGTATCCCGTATCCGGCTGACGAGGCCCGCGCTCATGCGGCGCTCAAGCTGACCCAGGTCTGGCTGGAACGCTCAAAGGCCGCCTGGTTGGCCGGCGGGAAACCGGGGTCGCACCTGTTCTCGATCATCCAGGGCGGCGTCCATCCGCACTTGAGGCGGGAAGCGGCCCAAAGAGCGGCGGAGCTGGACCTGCCGGGGAACGCGATCGGCGGACTCTCGGTCGGGGAGCCTCAGGATGAGATGTGCCGGATGCTCGATGTGACCGTACCCGAAATGCCCAAGGACCGGCCCCGTTACTTGATGGGGGTGGGGTACCCGGACGATCTTCTTTTGGCGGTGGAGCGGGGAGTGGACATGTTCGACTGCGTCGCGCCTACGCGCAACGGCCGGAACGGCACTCTGTTCACTTCGAGAGGTAAGCTGCTGATCAAGAACGCGGAATTTGCCCGGGACGAGAAGGCGCTGGACCCGGATTGTGCCTGCCCGACCTGCAAAAGCCACAGCCGGGCGTATTTGAGGCACCTTTTCATGGCCAAGGAGATCCTGGCGCAGAGACTCGCTTCTTTACACAACATTGCATTTTTTATACAATTGTTAGAACGAGCCCGCTTTTCTATACAAGCGGGTTCTTTTTTGCAATTCAAGGACCAGTTTTTTAAACAATACCGCGAAGGGACCAAGTCATGAGCCTGTTTTTTGTTGCCGCAGCCGCCGGCGAGCCGAACCCCCTGATCAGCATGGTTCCCGTTCTTTTGATGTTCGTGATCTTCTATTTTTTGCTGATCCGCCCCCAGCAGAAGCAGCAAAAAGAGCATCGTGAATTCGTCAAGGCGCTCGACAAGAACCAGGAAGTCGTCCTTTCGGGCGGGATCCATGGCGTGATCGTGCAGGTCAAGGATGACACCGTCTCGGTCAAGATCGCCGAGAACGTACGGGTCGAAGTCGATAAGGCTTCCGTGGCCCGCGCGCAGAAAGCGGCCAAATCATGAGCTCCCGTTCTCTGCGTTGGCGCATACCGCTCGCGGCGCTTATCGTCGCGGCGTGCTTCGCGTTCGTTTACCCTCCCTTCGACCCGGACGGGACGGGACCTAAAGACGGCAAGCTCAAGCTGGGTCTCGATCTTCAAGGCGGCATGCACCTGGTGCTTCGGGTCAAGACCGAGACGCTGCCCGTTGAGGAGCGCAAGTCCGCCGCCGAACGCGCGGTGGGCGTTATCCGCAACCGTATCGATCAGTTCGGTGTCTCGGAGCCCGTCATCCAGCAGCAGGGCGAGGACCGTCTTTTGATCCAGCTGCCCGGCATCAGCGACCGCGAACGCGCGCTGGCGCTCATCGGCAAGACCGCTCATCTTGAATTCCGCATGGTCACCGAAGCCGGGGAGGCCGGAGGAGGCGTTCTTTTTAAGCAGAGCGAGGGCGGTGAGATCTGGCTGGAGCCTACGGCGCCGGTCGAAGGCAAGATGCTCAAGGATGCCAAGCAGGACCTGAGCCCCGACTTCATGGAGCCGATGGTCCTCATCCAGTTCAACGCGGAAGGCGCCAAGAAGTTCGGTGAGATCACGACCCGCGGGGTCGGCCGTCAGATGGCGATCGTGCTGGACGACGTGGTGCTTTCGGCGCCCGTCATCCGGGAGCCGATCCTGAACGGCGACGCGGTCATCTCCGGATCTTTCACCCTGGACACGGCGCGTGACCTGGCCATCGCCTTGAAGGCCGGCGCGCTGCCGGCGCCGATCGAGATCCAGGAAGAGCGCACTGTCGGACCTTCGCTCGGGAAAGACTCGATCGAGCAGGGCATGAACGCGATGCTTTGGGCGGCGGTCTTTGTGTTCGCGTTCATGGCGATCTACTACCTGCTGGGCGGTTTTATCGCGAACGCGGCCCTCCTGATCAACATCCTCATCATCGGCGGTCTTTTGGCTTATTTCCGGGGCACGCTCACGCTGCCCGGCATCGCCGGCATCATCCTGACCATCGGTATGGCGGTGGACGCGAACGTGCTCATCATGGAACGTATCCGTGAGGAGCAGGCGCTGGGCAAGTCACTGGCGGCGGCGGTCGCGGCGGGATATAAGAAGGCGTTCTGGGCGATCTTCGACTCGAACGTGACGACGCTCCTGACCGCCTTCATCCTGTTCTACATCGGGACCGGCCCGATCCGCGGCTTCGCGACGACCATGATCATCGGTATCCTGGGCAGCTTCTTTTCGGGACTTTTTGTGACGCGGATGTTGTTCGATATCCTGGTGCCCGCGCTCAAGCTCCAGAAGCTTCACATGCTCCACGTGCTGCCGGCCAAGCTCTCCATCCCGTTCCTCAAGGCCGGACGCGTTCTCGCGCTCGTTTCCGCGGGGATCGTGGTGTTCGCCGTCTTTTCGATCGCGACGCAGGGGATGAAGCAGCTCGGTGTCGATTTTTCGGGCGGCTCCGTTCAGGAGTACCGTTTTGAAAAATCCATCGAGGCCGATGTCCTGAGGGACGCGCTGAAGACCGTTGGATTGGAAAGCGCCTCGATCCAGAAGGTCGGGGACACCAACCGCGACTTCATCCTGAGGACGCCGGCGAATTCGGAAAAGAGCGTGATGGACGCCTTGACGGGATCGATCAAAGAAAACAAGTTCGAGCGGGTCCGATTGGAATCGGTGGGTCCCATCGTCGGCCGTGAGCTGAGGGACAAGGCCTTCCTGGCGATCATCCTTTCCTTGATCGTGATGCTTGTTTATGTGGCCGCGCGGTTCGAACTGAGCTATTCGACCGGCGCCATCCTGGCTCTTTTCCATGACGCCATCATCAGCTTGGCGTTCGTGGTCTGGAGCGGCCGGGAGATATCGATCACGGTGCTCGCGGCCGTTTTGACGATCGTCGGCTTTTCGGTCAACGACACCATCGTCATCTTTGACCGTGTCCGCGAGAACTTCCGCCGCGGGCTCAAGATGACACCAGCTGAGCTGATCAACTTCAGCTTGAACGAGACCCTGTCCCGCACGATCCTGACGTCTTTCACCGTGTTCATGGTGGTCGGCGCGCTTTATTGGTTCGGCGGTCCGGTGATCAATGATTTCGCTTTCACGATGCTGGTGGGTGTTATCGCGGGTGTTTATTCCACCATTTACATCGCTTGCCCTGTCGTGGCTTTTTGGCCTTGGAGAAAGGCCCTTAAAAAGTAAGCGTCTCTCGAACAGCAGCGTTTTTTTAAAGCCCTCCCGTGGTTATTCGCGGGAGGGCTTTTATGTTAGAAGATATCAAAACACAGCAGTTTTTGAACCTGTTGTTCATATGTTTAGTAGCTAATTAAATATCTCGTAGGCCTTGTAATTTTTGATGAGCATGGCATACTCCTGTTATGAAAAAGGGGATGCAAAATATGACTCACCTGAACCTCTCCGATAGCAAGCACACTCAAAAAATTTCGCGTCTCGTCATGCTAACCGCTGCGATCATTAGTGTTATGACGATCTCATTGGCCGGCCCCGCGCAGGCGGATTGGGCGGATCAGATGGGCGAGGGTTCAGGGGTTGATCGCGGTGTGATGTTGGCGTCAGCGGCTTCGGGCGGCCAGTCCCAGCAGCAAAATTTGGATACCGCAGCGCTTCGAGAGGCCATGGCGAACAGCCTGACCAGCGACCTGGCGGGGACCCTGAATGGCGGGGCGATGCCGGAAGCTTATCATGTCACGGGAATCATCGTGCCCAGCATCCCGGCCTGTGATGGGGATGATTGCGTTATGGAGGAGCTCGGCTGACCGGGTCAGTAGTCCCAGCTGAGGCGGGTGTAGAAGAACTGGGTCGGCTCTCTCAGATCGATCGGAAAACCGTCCGTAGGAATGAAGATACCGTATCGGAAGCTCCACAGAACGCTCGGCAGCACCTGCCAATGGATATACGCGTCCCACTCTCTTCCCAAATTATCCGACTGTCCCGCTGATTCAAAGTCCGACGTTCCGCCGTCCATTTCGTCCTTGAAATAGAGATAAGCCTTACTGCCGATCAAAAATCTCTCAAATCCAGGGACCTTTTCAAGCGGTTGGAAGTTGAAGCCCGCGCTGTAGACGTAAAGGTTGGATAGCCTGGGCTGGAAGGCGTAGCCCGCGGCAAAGTATCCGAAGTACAGGAAGTTCGTGTCCCGTTCATCCGCGCTGCCATTGACGGTGTTCGTCACAAGAATGCGGTCCGGGTCCCCGGAGCCATAGGCGGCTTCGAATTCCAATACAGGCTTGGTCGGCAGATTCCAAGGGTGCTTGCCTCCGAGGATCCAGGCCCAAGCGTCCACCTCCGTCTCCCGGAGCCTCCCGCGAGTCGCGTCCGTGTAGCCTTGACCTGTTTCGCCGACGATCTCACCCCACAGCTGCAGCTGCCCGAACGGCCGTGCCGCAAAGCCCGATCCGTAATAGAACGAGTCGTAGTGATACTCCTGGCTGGGCCGCACGGGGTTTTCACCCGAAGCGTCCTCCTGGCCAAAGACATAACCGTAGAGAGATATCCGCGGGATCCCGTTGTAGCCCCATTCCGCGCCGTAAAAGTACCGGTCACCCTCCTTGTCGAACCCGGGGACGCTGAAGTCGATGTTGTCCTGGCGCGGCAGGGTGCGGGCGGCGAAGTATTTTTGGGTCAGGGGAGAGGTGCCGACGGTCTCGATCTGGATGCCGTCGCTCACCGCGTAGTAACTGAGGCCCCGGCCCACATACTGGACCTGACGGCCGAGCGTCATTTTGACCGGCGCGATGTTGAACGCCATCACTTCTTTGACGAGAAAGGCCAAGTCCAGGGAGGGTCCTTCGACGTCGGCGCCGATACCGGTGTAGGTCGGGCCCACCCCACGGTCGATGTTGGTCATGCTGCCGCGCAGGTACCCGCGCCAGCCGTTCATCGCGAACGAAGTCCAGAGGGCGACGCGCTCCTGAAGGGCCCAGCGTAAAAAGTCGGGGTTGGAGTCCTGGTTGTCGATGTCCCGGTACCAACGGAACGTCGCGGAGAGGTTGGCGCCATAAATGCCGGACAATTCGCCCAGCGCGTAGGAGTTCCTTTGCCCGGCGGCGGCGGGCCCGGCGGCCTTGGCGCCCTTGGAATCGTCGAGACTGGTGGCGTAGTTGTCTTCCTTGATGGTCGTGCTCTGACGTTCGTCGGAAACGGAGAAGGTTTCTGCGCGAGCGATAGGCTCGGCCGCCGGCAGGTGCCCGAGGGCCGTGATGATCAGGAGCGCGGAGGTGACCCGGAGCGCGGAAGGGATCATAGTTGTTAAAATTATATAAAAATATATGATAAAATACAATCCATGATCAAGAAAGTCCCTGCACTTTTTGCACTGCTTTTGTTGACGATGGCATCTTCCGCGTTCTTTATGTTGGTGATCGCCCGCGCCAACATCGTCGAATCCCTGCAGTTAAAATCCTCCGACAGCTTGTTCGCGTTCCGGGCCAAGCTGGACCCATCGACGTCGAGTCTTAACGATGTCGTGGTGATCGGCGTTGACGACGAATCCTTCAAAAAAATGAACCGTTCCTGGCCGTGGGGCCGGGAAGTTTTCGCCTTCTTTTTGGAGAAGCTGAGCGCCGCCAAACCCAGTGTTGTCGCGTTCGACTTCGTCTTCAGTGGTGTCGGCACCAATCCCAAGGCCGATGAATGGTGGGCCGCGACCATCAAGAGCTCGGGCAACGTGGTGCTTGCCAGTTATTTGGGGCCTGACGGCACGCTTGTGCTGCCTCTCGAGATGTTCTTGAGATCGGCGGCCTCCGCGGGTCTGGTGGACAAGCCCCAGGACGTGGACGGGGCCTGCCGGAAAGCGCGCACGGGCTCGTTCGTTCAGAAGGACTGGGAGGGTTATTCATTCGCCGCGGAGGCCGCGTACCGTCATGCGGGTTCGGGGCCGGCAGGTCTGATCCGTCCCGCGGATGGCGGCGTCCGTTACTTTTTGCCTGTTTCCGCCGAGGGGGCAAAAGGACAGAGCTCCTTTTTTGCGCAGACAGATCCGAGGGGAGTGGCGCGCATTTCTTACCGCTACAAGGCCGAGCGTTTCCGCTACGCTCCGTTCTGGAGCGTGTTGGAAGGGAAGATCGATCCCAAGGCCTTCGAGAACAAGATCGTCCTGGTCGGCCCGGTCAGCCCGGTCTTCCACGATATTCACCGCACGCCTCTAGGACAAATGCCCGGAGTGTTCGCCAACGCGAACGAAGTGCTGATGATCGTGGACAAGGACTTCATCCGCGAGCCGCTTGCGGGGTTCGAAGCGCTGGCGATCACGTTGTTCGGAGCGCTCTTTACACTGCTCATCTTCCGTTTTGTTTTTGCGATCCAGCTCGGGGTCTATATCGCCTGTTCGATCCTGGGCTATGTCGCGTGCCTTGTCCTGTTCTGCCGCTTCAATATCCTGATCGAGCCCTTGAGCCCCATCGTCGTGATGACGATCAATTTCGCGGCCGTCGCCTGCTGGAAAGCGCTCAAGCAGTTCCTCGACAATATCGCCCTGCAGCGGCAGGTGATCACGGACAGCTTGACCGGTCTGTACGGCCACCGCTTCCTGACCCTGAAGCTCGGCAGCGTGTTCCTGCACGCGGCCAACACCAAGACGGAGTTCTGCGTCGCGATGCTGGACGCGGACCACTTCAAGAAGGTGAACGATACTTACGGTCATGATGTCGGCAATCAGGTTCTGATCGGCATCACGAAGGTGATGAAGCAGCATGTCCGCCGTCAGGATGTCGCGGCGCGGTTCGGCGGTGAGGAATTCTGCGTGATCCTGATCGGCACGGACACCAAGGGCGCGCGGGAGTGCCTGGAGCGGATGCGCAAGGCGATCGAATAACTGGAATTCACGTCGGATAAGGGGAAGTTCAAGGTGACCATCAGCTCGGGTCTCTGCTCGAATCAGAACGCGGCCGTGAAGAATTCGGACGATATGCTGAAGCTGGCGGACAAGGCGCTGTATGAGGCCAAGACCCAGGGGCGCAATCGCGTCTGCGCCGCATGACCTTGGAAGTTCAGGCAAAGAAAAACGCCGCGTCCGAAGACGCGGCGTTTGTCGTAAGGGAAGCGGACTTTTTAAGCGGTCGCGGCGGCCGTATAACGGCGGACGGGGGCTTTGACGACCTTGCCGGCCTTGATGCACTTGGTGCAGACGCGGACGACGCGGACGCCGCCGTTCACGAGAGCGCGGATGCTCTGAAGGTTCGGGAGGAAGCGGCGGGTCGTGATGCCGGTCGTCTTGAGACCGATACCGCCGGCCTTCTTGGAGATACCGCGGCGGGCGACCTGTTTGCCGGTCAAAGGTTTCTTAGCGCAGATTTCGCAAATTCTTGCCATTTTGGATTGCCTCGTGGGTCGTGATTCTATGCCGGTGAAAGAGCGACAATTTATCACGGGGGAGACCCCGAATA
>CAZHID010000041.1:0-1669 GCA_964532445.1 uncultured Planctomycetia bacterium
CCACGAGGGTTGGGATGCGATGCCCAAATTCCGGGCAGCTTGGGCCCATGCGCCTAATGTGTGCTCGGCGGGATCCGCAGCCAGCGCTGACATGGTCTTACGCCCGGCCCGCAGCGGCGTTCAGGTCCGCGACCGCCGCCTCGGCCAGCACCCAGTCGTACCCTCGCGCTTCCAATTCGAGCGCGAGCTGTTTATCACCGGACTTGATGATCCGGCCGCCGGCGAGCACGTGGACACGGTCAGGTTCGATGTAATTCAAAAGCCGCTGGTAATGCGTGATCATGAGGATGCTTTTTTCGGGACCGCGAAGACGGTTGATGCCCGCCGCGACGATCTTGAGCGCGTCGATGTCCAGGCCCGAATCCGTCTCGTCCAGAACCGCGAGCCGCGGCTCGAGAAGAGCCATCTGGAGCATCTCGTTCTTCTTTTTCTCGCCGCCGGACAGACCGTGGTTCACGGCGCGGTGGAAATATTCCTCCGGGACCTGGACCAGCCGCGCGCGCTCCTTGAGCAGCATTTCGAATTCGTACGGGTCCACCTCGTCGAGGCTGCGGGACTTCTGCCGCGCGTTGTAGGCCATCCGCAGGAAGGAAGCGTTGTTCACGCCCGGGATCTCGACCGGGTACTGGTACGCCAGAAAAAGACCCGCCAACGAGCGGTCTTCCGGCGTCATGGCCAGGAGGTCCTTGCCTTCATACATCACCGAGCCCGACTCGATGGTGTAGCGCGGGTCGCCGGCCAGGACCTTGGAGAGCGTGCTCTTCCCCGACCCGTTCGGCCCCATGATCGCGTGCACCTCGCCCGTTCCGATCTTGAGCGAGAGCCCGTTCAGGATCTTTTTGCCGTCCACGCGGACGATCAGGTCTTTGATATCCAGCAGTGTCATAAGTCCTTCCTTAATTTAGATCGAAAAAGCTCAGCCGACGCTGCCTTCAAGCTTGAGGCCGAGGAGCTGCGTCGCCTCCACGGCGAATTCACCCGGCAACTCACGGAAAACATCCTTGCAAAAGCCGTTGAGGATCGCGCCCATCGCCTGGTCGGCCGGGATCCCGCGCTGACGGAAATACAGCAGCTGGTCCTCGCTGATCTTGGACGTGGACGCCTCGTGCTCCAGCTGCGAGTCCTTGTTGCGCACGTCCGTGTAAGGATACGTGTTGGCCCGCGCGCGCGGTCCGATGAGCAGCGAGTCGCACTGCGTGAAGTTGCGCGCGCCGGAAGCGCCCGAGCCGATCTGCACCAGGCCCCGGTAATTGTTGATCGAGACGCCGGCGCTGATGCCCTTCGAGATGATCCGGCTCCGGGTGTTCTTGCCGATGTGGATCATCTTGGTGCCGGTGTCCGCCTGCTGGAAATGATTGGTCAGCGCGACCGAATAGAACTCGCCGGAAGAGCCGTCGCCGATTAGGATGCAGCTGGGATATTTCCAGGTGATCGCGGAACCGGTCTCCACCTGCGTCCAGGAGATCCGGGAGCGCTCGCCGAGGCATTTGCCCCGCTTCGTCACGAAGTTGTAGATCCCGCCGCGGCCCGTTTCGGGGTCGCCCGCGTACCAGTTCTGCACCGTCGAATACTTGATGTCCGCGTCCCGCAGCGCGACGAGCTCCACCACCGCGGCGTGCAGCTGGTTGGTGTCGAATTTGGGCGCCGTGCAGCCTTCCAGGTAGCTCAC
>CAZHID010000041.1:1679-11662 GCA_964532445.1 uncultured Planctomycetia bacterium
TGATGAGCGTGCGTTCGAACTGGCCCGATGACTCGGTGTTGATCCGGAAATAGGACGACAGCTCCATCGGGCAGACGGTCCCCTTCGGGATGAAAACGAACGATCCGTCCGTGAACACGGCCGCGTTGAGAGCCGCGTAAAAATTATCCGTGTAGGGCACGACCGAACCCATGTACTTGCGGACCAGGTCCGGATGCTCATGCACCGCTTCGGAGAACGAACAGAAGATCACGCCCGCTTCTTTGAGTTTGCCCTTGTACGTCGTCGCGACCGACACGCTGTCGAAGATCGCGTCCACCGCGACGCCGGTCAGGCGCTTCTGCTCGGTGAGCGGGATACCGAGTTTTTCGAACGTCCGGCGAAGCTCCGGGTCCACCTCGTCCAGGCTCTGAGGCGAGACCTTGGCCTGCTTGGGCTCCGAATAGTAAATGATGTTCTGATAATCGATCGGCGGGTACGTCACGTTCGCCCAATGCGGCTCGGTCATCGTGAGCCAGTGGCGGTAGGCCTTGAGACGCGCCTCGAGCATCCACTCGGGTTCATTTTTTTTCTGCGAGATCTGACGCACCGTGTCCTCCGAGAGGCCGCGGATGGTCCATCCGGAAGCGATGTCGGTCTTGAAGCCGTATTTGTAATCCTGATCGATGATCCGGTTCAGGGTTTCTTCACTCATGACCTGAGGGCGCTAGCGCGCCGCCTCCGTTTCGAACTTGCCGTTCATGATCATGTCCAGCGTCACGGAAGCGAAATAAGCGTCGAGCAGTGACTTCGCTTTTTGCCAGACGGGCTTGACGCCGCAGGCGCAGTAATGGGTGCAGACGATCTGGTCGCGCGTCTCGGGCTCGCAGAACACGTCGAACGTGCCGCCCTCAAGCGCCTCGATGACCTCTTTGAGCGTGATCGCCTCAGGGGCCTTGGCGAGAACGTACCCGCCATGGTTGCCGTGCTGAGCGGCGACGATCCTGGCCGCGCGGAGATTCTGCAGGATCTTTTCGATGTAGGTCGGGGAATATTTTTCGGCCGTCGCGATCTCTTTGATCGTGATGGGCTGAAGGCCGCCGTGCTTCGCCATATAGATGAGGCAATTCAGGCCGTATTCCGTTTTCGTGGTGTATTTCATGGTTCAAGTATATCTAATCAGACTATTTCGGTCCAGTTATAGGTATATTGAATATTGTGTGCATTAACAAGTCTGGCGGAGGGAAAAGCACCGCGTCCGAACAAGGGTCAGCGGGACTTTTTAAGCGCGACGATCGCTTCGGTCAGAACAGTCTGGAGACGCGGGCGCAGCCGGGTGCAGGCTTTGAGAAAATCATGATCGGCGTCAGCATCGGCTTCGTCGGAAATAAGTTTGAGGACCGAGCAGTTCAGACCGAGCTTCTTGGCCGTCCAAACAACGGCATAGGCCTCCATGTCGCACGCCAGCCGCGCGTGGGACATCGCCTCGCCATCCGCGGCATATGGGTTCTCTTTGAGAAAACGGTCCTGCGTCAGAAGGACCGCGTCCTTTGAACCCTTCACCAAGCGAGGGCCCGTGAGGCGGATCAGGTTCGGGAATTTTTCAAATGGTTCGGCGCAGTAATCCTGTTCCACAACGGTCCGGGGCTCGATAAGGTCGCCGATCTTGAGGCCTTTGAGACCGCCCGCGAATCCCGCGAGCAAAAGATGCTTGAGCGCCGGAAACTTCCGCTTAAGCTCGTGGACGCCCCATGCGGCGCGCACTTTTCCCATCCCCGACAACAGGATCGCGGCATGCGCTTGCGGCGCGAGCCTTCTGAGCGCCTCGTATTCGAACGCGCTCGGACAAAGCACACCGACGGTCACTCTGGCTGCCGGTCTTCGGGACACGCGGCGGGCTTTCATCCTCGCCGCAGGTGCTTGGCTTCGAGGCGGCGGCCATGGTCAATGGCGAGCAGCGGGTGCTTGGAAGGGCGCACCTCAAGGACAGCCCCGTGACAGAATTGGAGCTGCGCGCGCGTGCCGTCCACGAACACCCTCCCCTCTTCCATCTTGGAATGGAACACGATAGGACGTCCGGCCGGCAGAACACCGCCCGTCAGCCGGTAGGCGCGGCGATGCTTCACATAAAGCTCTCTCGGCTGATACTCGAAGGCCCGGGAAGTTAGCGGCAGCGGCCGCCCGCCCGCGGATTGGATCGCGCCCGTTGAACCGGATGCCGTCGCGACCCAGACGCCCGAGCTGTGCTGGTCCTCGGTCCTCGACCCGATCGTGATCTGGTAGTGGCTCATGGCGGGCGGACTGACGTGGCAGATCAGAAGGTCGTTGAGCGCGCGGATCCCGGTGAAGCGGCCGTTCAGCCACAGGTCCATGCGGTGCATCTGCCGGATCGGCGCCCGTCCTTCGAGGACCGAACGGAGGATCGGCGCGAAGTCCGAGCGGGTCGCCGTGCAGAAGCGGCCGACGCTGACCGCCGGGTTCGAATTGATGCCGAGCATCAGTTCGTTCTCGACCTGCGCGGATGAGCTGAGGAACGTCCCGTCCCCGCCGACGGTGATCACGAGATCATAAAGCCCCATCGGGATGTCGCGTTTGCGGTCGATCGTGCAATACCGAACACCGAACCCGTCGAGCGTCTGGCGCACGGTCTGAAGCGCGCCGTAGTGCGCGTCGTGTGAAGCGCGAAAAGCGTTCATGAGCTTGGGGTTCGGACGGCTCGGCCGGGGCGCGCCGTCAGCGAGGCGTTTCACGAAATAGATCTCGTAGACGCTCTTTTTGGCGACGACGAGGACGTTGCGGACGGGTCTGTGGACCGGAGCGGATACTTTTTTCATCAGTGCAGCGAAGGCCTCCAGGGCAGTCCGGCCACCAGCTCCGCTTCCTTCTCCAAAAAGAGCCGGAGCCGCCCGTCGATCTCTGCCGCGTCAAAATACTTTCGGGCCAGGTTCACGAACACGTTCCCATGCTTCGTCTCGGCCAGGTAGAGCTGGCGGTAAAAGGCCTTGAGTTCCGGGTCCTCGAGCGCCGGGTACAAAACTCCGAACCGCTCCGCGCCCCGGGTCTCCACGATCGACATGATCAGCATCCTGTCGAGGAACCGGTCATCCGGGGAGTTGCGGCAGAGAGCCATGAGCCGGCTCACATACGGATCCTCGATCATCTTGGCGTTCAGGCGGAGTCCGCGCTTTTCCATCAGCAGATAGACCTGCTTGAAGTGACGGAGTTCTTCGAGGGCAAGATCGATGAGGGGCTTCGCGATGTGGACGCGGTCGGGAGACTTTGCGACGAACGTCATCGCGGTGGCCGACGCCTTACGCTCGCAGTCGGCGTGGTCGATCAGGAACTCGTTGAAGTTATCGAGAATGACCTTCACCCACCTCGGGTCCGTGGGCGCCGCCAGACGGATCATGAAACGGGGGTCGGGACCTGGGACGGGGCGGGAGCCGGATTGGATGCGGGTAGCGAAAGCGCGAGCGCGCGCTCGGCCTCGGCGATCGACCGCGACATCTCGCGCATGAGCCCCAAGTATTCGGGATCGATCTCGAGACGTGAGAACCGGTCGCGAAGGATGTCGCGCTTCTTGAACTTGGCGTTTATGGCTTTGAGCGTGGCGATCTCGGAAGAAAGCCCCGCGTAGCCCGCGATCTCGCCGAAGAACTTCTTTTCCTCGTCTTCCGTCCAGGAGAAGTTCAGGAACTTTTCGCCGCCCTGGTCCCGGACAACGCGGGAGGGATCGACGGCAAGGAGGCGGTAAAAGACCATACCGCGGCGCTCGATGAAGGCCAGCTGCAGATCACGGTGGGCCGCGAAGAAGGCGGCGTATTCCGGCCAACGGCGGCTCGCCAACTCGCAGAGACGGATCTGGAAGACGCGGCGGGCGGAAGTGAATTTTTCCCAGGCGGGATCCTGGGTGGATTCGGCCTCGGCGGCGAGCGGAGCGAGCATGAGAGCGGCGGCGAAAGAAGCGGCCGCGATCGCTGAGACGGGACGGAAGATGGGGTTCATATCAGGCTCCTGGGTGTGATTTAGGATAATCCAAATGGGAGCCGCTTGTCCATGCCCGGGCCTCGGCCGGCGTCAGCGCGCGGACCTGGAGCGCGTGCAGGTCTTGGTCATCGCGTCCGAAGCCGAGCGCCGCGTACACTCGCCGATGGCGCTCCGGCAGCGTCATCCCCTCGAAACACGCGGACACCACACGCACGGATGCGTGCGTCCCCCGGGCCGGTGAACCGGCGGGCAGATGCCCCGCGTGGCGATGGGAATCGTCCGAAGCCTCGATTTCGGCAGGATCGAAAGCCGCGTGGAGCTTTTCCCTCCAGCGGACCAGGACCGCGTCGTCCGTCACAGGCGCGACAGCCCAAAGATCACGGCGAGCATGATCAGCGTGTAAATGGCGAGTTTTTCATAGATGCCGAGCCCGCGGAGAACAATGGCGAGGACCAGGAACACGGCGAGGACGATCAGAAGTTTGGGCAGGAGCAGCAGACCGATCGGAAGGACCATGGGAACCTCCGGTTTTATTCTCGGGAAGCCGCCTTGCGGGAAAGCACCTTGCGGTCGTTCTCGGTGAGAAAACGCTTGCGGAGGCGGATGTTCTTGGGAGTGATCTCGACAAGCTCGTCGTCTTCGATGAACTCAAGCGCGAACTCGAGCGTCATCTCGCGGGGCGGCGTGAGCACGATCGCGTCGTCGGAGCCGGAGGCGCGCATGTTGGTCAGCTTCTTGCCCTTGATGGCATTGACCGTGAGGTCCTGACCCTTGTTGTTCACCCCGACGATCATGCCTTCATAAAGCTCATCATCCGGCTTCACGAACAGTTCGCCGCGGTCCTGCAGGCCGTTCAACCCATAAGAGAGCGCGGTGCCGGATGACTGGGAGATCTGGACGCCCCACTGACGGCCCGGCAGCTCGCCGCGGTAGGGCTGATACTCATAAAAAGTCTGGTACATGAAGCCGCTGCCCTTGGTCATCGTCATGTATTCGCTGCGGAAACCCATCAGCGCGCGCGACGCGATGAGGAACTCAAGGCGCAGCGTCCCGACGGCGCTGGACTTCATGGACCTGAGTTCAGCGCGGCGCTGGCCGAGGTTCTGCATGATCGTGCCTTGGTATTCGGGGTCGATCTCGAGGATGAGCTCTTCGACCGGTTCGCACTTCTTGCCGTCGACCACCTTGTAGATCACGACCGGACGGGACACTTCCAATTCAAAACCCTCGCGCCGCATCGTCTCGATCAGGATCGCCAAATGCAGTTCGCCGCGGCCGGACACCTTGAAGCGCTCACCGCCGTCCGCCTCTTCGACCCGCATGCCCGGGTTCATCATGGATTCGTGCGCGAGGCGTTCGCGGATGTGGCGGGAGGTCAGGAACTTACCGCCGTCCTTGCCCGCCAGCGGACTGGTGTTGTGGGAAAAGTTCATGGAGATCGTCGGCTCGTCGATGATGTCCACCGGCAGGCCGATCGGGTTGTCCGGAGCGGACAGTGTGCCGCCCACGCGCATTTCGTCGATACCCGAGATCGAAACGATGTCCCCCGCCAGTGTCTCCTCGCCCTCGATCTTCTTCAGGCCCTGGTATTTGAGGATCTTGGTCGCGCGGCCCTTGCTGATCGTGCCGTCGACGGCGACGTACGCCATCTGCTCGCCCTTTTTGAGGCGGCCCCGGATCACGCGGCCCGTGGCGATGCGGCCGACGAAAGAATCATATTCAAGCATCGTGACCTGCATCTGGAACGGCAGGTCGACGTCCGCGATAGGAGGAGGCACGTGGCGCACCACTGTATCGAGCAGCACTTCCATATCGGTCGTTTTCTTCTCAGGGTCCAGGGACATCCAGCCTTCGCGGCCGGAACCGAACACGATCGGGAAGTCGAGCTGCGCGTCCGTCGCGCCGAGCTCGCAGAAAAGATCGAACGTCATGTCAACGACCTCGCGGGGCCGCGCGTTCGGCCGGTCCACCTTGTTCACGGCGAGGATCGGGCGCAGACCGCGCTCCAGGGATTTCTTCAGAACGAACTTGGTCTGAGGCATCGGGCCCTCGAACGCGTCCACGAGCAGGACCACGCCGTCGACCATCTTAAGGATCCGCTCCACCTCGCTGATAAGACTCGGTCTGCTTGAGCAGGGCGTCCACGAGCGTGGTCTTGCCGTGGTCAACGTGAGCGATGATGGCGATGTTGCGAACTTGGTCGCGGCGTTTTTCTAGGGACATAAGCCGAGGATTGTATCACATTTAACTAACTTGTAAGCATTCGTTTTTTATCGGGACGGATCGGAGAGATCGTGGCGGGTCAGAAGTGCGCTTGGATCCGGCGGGCCAAACGCTCCAAGTCAGCGGGATCGGCCGGGGGTCGCGGCTTGTCCAGCGCGATCTCACCCGCCGTGCCATTGGCCGGGATCAGGTGCAAATGCGCGTGCCGGACCTTGAGACCATAAACGACCACCGCGATCTTGACGCAGGGCACTGCCGCTTCCAGAGCCTTGGCGACACGCCGGCTGAACGCCATGAGCGACGACAACGCCTCGGGAACACCACAACATGCCCTTCCGAGGCAGGCGAAGCCTCCATGATGGCCGCGTGATCGCCATCCATGGCGACAAGAACGTGCGGCTCGATGCCGGCGAGCATTTTGGTGAATAGCGTTTCCATGTCAAATCCCCTTGCGATATACTACCGCCGATGAACACACCTTTGAGCCGCAGATCAGTTCCCGGCGTCACGGACCTCGATCTTTGGATCGTGTCCGCGGGCACTGACGCGGCCGTCATCGGACTTGGCGGAACATTGGACGCGACCACCGCGGCCGATCTCGAATCCCGTCTGGCGGGCGAACTCAGCCCGCCGCGCAAGGTCCTTCTGGACCTCGGACGCGTCGACTACCTTTCCAGTATGGGGCTATCGGTCAACATGAAGACCGCGATCAAACTCAAAAGTTCCGGGTTCGAATGCCGGATCTACGCTCCTCAGCGCTCTGTCCGCCGCGTCCTAGAGATCGCGAAGTGGGGCCACCTGATCCTCGATCCAGCGCAGATCACCCCGAGCGATCCGTTCCACGCGTATGTCAGGGCCGAAGAACCCGATCGGGCTGCCCGGCGCGCGTCCGGAACCAGCTCCTCGGCCCCTCCCCGCCTCTACCCGGATTAAACACCGATCAGCGCCGCTCCGAGCACGCCCGCCGAATCACCGAGTTGATTCGGCACGATCGGCGTCTCCAGTGAATCACTGAACACATGCTTGCGGACCGCTTCGCGGCCGACGGTATAAAGCTCACGGACCGAGGACAGCCCTCCGCCCATCACCACCACATCAGGATCGAGGACCGAGATGAGGTTCGCGAGAGACCTGCCGAACCGTTCAAAAAAATCTTCCATACGCGCCCTCGCCGCCGGTTCGCCCGCGCGGAATGCTTCGACGATCTCGACGGCGCTTTTGCGGGATCCGGTTTCGGTTAAATACACGTTCTCAAGCCCGCCCCCGCTGATGAACGTCTCAACGCACCCGCGGTTTCCGCAGTAACACGCGGGGCCGTTCGGGTCGATCGACATATGCCCCCACTCGCCGCCGATGCTTTGGGGCCCCGTCCAGACCTGACCGTCCATCATCAGGCCGCCGCCGCACCCGGTCCCCATGATCACGCCGAAGACCATTCGCTGCCCTTTCCCGGCTCCCAGCGTCCCCTCCGCCAGCGCGAAGCAGTTCGCGTCATTCTCGATCCGCAAGGGCCGGCCGACCGCGCGCTCCAGGTCCAGGCGGAGCGGACGGCCGTTCAGGCAGGTGGTGTTCGAATTTTTCATCGCTCCGGTCCGTGCCGACACGGCCCCCGGGGTGCCGATCCCGAACGAAGCGGGTCCGTCCGCCGCCGCGGCCAAGTCCCGGTAAAGACCTTGAACGCGGCTGACGATATGTTCATAGCCGCCTTCGCGTTCGGTGTCGATGCGTTTTTTGAGACGGACCTCTCCCGCGGGACCCAGTAGGACGCCCTCGATCTTCGTGCCTCCGAGATCGATGCCGATGCGGGAGCGGGCCGGGGATGCCGGCTTATGTGAGAGGGTCACGATGCGATCGCGGACTGAAGGTCCGTGTAAGCCCGGTCCAAGCGCCGCCACAGGATCTTGAGTTCTTCCAGGAAGACCGCCGTGTCAGCGGCCGTCGCGGTGCCCGACGGCGGGACCGCCGCGGCGGAAAGATGATCAGCGAGGCTGATACGCGCGGAACCGAGCCAGATGAGCAAAACTTCCCGGACCCTCGGACCCTTGTCAGAGTGTTCGGCGATCTCCATCATCGACAAAAAAGCGTTCGCGGTCTTGAGAGATTCGGAAAGGCGGGTCTGCGCGTCCCATCGGAGCTTGCGGTCCGCGCGTGAGGAGCCGGCGGAAGCGGCCAAGGGGGTCTCTATCTGGAGCATCAACGCCTCGGCAGCCAGCGCGTGAAGCTCAAGCTTGAAGGCCGCCGACGCGGCGAGCCAGTCAGTGTTGCCGGACCCTTCCGGTGCGGCCGCGACCGCCGGCATGGCCGCACTGCTCAAAGCGGCGGCCAACACCAACGCCTTCAGCACACGGTCCATTAGTGGTGATGGTGGCCCGAACGGCCGTCGTGGACGTGGCCGTGCTCGATCTCTTCTGCCGTCGCGGGACGGATCTCGGTGATCTGGATATCGAAGTGAAGCTCCATGCCGGCAAGCGGATGGTTGGCGTCCAGACGGACCTCGTCCCCGTTGATGGCCATCACGGCAAAAACGGGGGCATCGTCCTCTTCGCCGCCGCGGAAACGGTCGCCGACCTTGGCCGAGCCGGGAAGGTCGGAACGCTTGGCGGTCACGACCCAATCCTCGTTGCGTTCGCCGTACGCTTCGGCCGCCGGGATGACGAAGGTGCGGCTGTCGCCGGCCTTGAGGCCTTCCATGCGCCGCTCGAGCCCCGGGATGATCTGCCCCCCGCCCTGCAGCATCGCCAAGGGCTCCTGACCGGCCGACGAATCGAGCAGCTATCCCGACTTGTCTTTGAGGGTGTAATGAAAAATGGTCACTTGCTGCGCGCTCATGCGGGATCCTCCAGGTTGTGGGAATGCGGGTCTATAAATTCTGTTGTTTGACGAGTGCGTGGAGCTCGGGGACCATGGCTTGAGCGGCTTCCTCGCCCTTGATGATCAGTTCCTTCGCGCGATGGAACTCCGCCCAATGGATCTGCGGAACGCTCGGACGGATAAGAACATCCGCGTCGGCGGCCATCGCGTTGGCGATCTCGTGCTCCATGGCTTGGACGGAGCTCACCACGATATCGATGAAGAACGAGTCGAACGCCTTTTTCGCGCGCTTGCGGACCCAGTAGGCTCCGCGAGACATGAAATTTTTCTTCGCGACCATAGAATCCCGCGTCTGCTCGAGGAGCTGCAGGAAGCGCCGGCGCTCGCGGATGTCCGCGGGTGTCGGAAGGACGTCCACGGCGATGATCTTGTCGACACCGGCCTCCTGGAGCGGCCGGATCGGGAGCGGGTCCAGGATACCGCCGTCGATCAGCGTCTCACCGTCGATCTTGTAAGGCCGGATGATGCCGGGGATCGCGATCGAGGCGCGGAGCGCGTCCACGATCGGACCCGAACGGATCGTCCGCACCCGGCGGTCGTGGATGTTGGCACCCACGATGATCAGCGGGACCACAGCCTCCTCGAACGTCATTCCTTTGAGCTCACGGTTCAGATAACGGGTCAGCCGGCGGCCCTTGATGAGCCCCTTCATGGGAAAAAAGTCGATGTCCGCGAGCGCGGCCAATTTTGCCGGCGTCATGCCAGCCGCGATCTCCTCCATCTCGAGCGACGTCTTGCCGATCGCGTAGAAGGAAGCGATCAGCGCGCCCATGCTCGATCCTGACACGAAGTCGATCGGGATCTTTTCGCGCTCGAGCACCTTGATCACACCGATGTGCGAGAACCCCAGCGCGGCTCCGCTTCCCAACGCGAGTCCGACGAGATTCCCTGAGACCTTCCGCGCCAGATGCCGGACGCGCCGCGCGTACTCCGAGTCCGGGTCC
>CAZHID010000041.1:11672-12347 GCA_964532445.1 uncultured Planctomycetia bacterium
GGAGGAAGCATTCCTTGTTCGCAAAAAGTTCTTTTTTCAGGTCGGGTGTGAGCGCGAAGCCCATCGTGCGGTCGCTCACCACCACCTTGATCTTGTCCGGGGACGTGCCGTCGGTCTTCTCGAGCTCCAGGATGATCTCGCGCACTTCAGCGGCGGCGTGCATCTGGTTGCTCGTCACGATGAAAAGGTGCTCGGAATGGGAGATGATCTTGAGCACCGCGTCGTCGATGATCTCCGGGAGGTCCACGACGATGAACCTGAAGTCGACCGAGAGCCGGTTCATCAGATGCATGACGAACTCCGGATGATACGTGTCCGCCTCGCGCGCGGCGAGGTTCAGGATCTTGACGCCGGTCTCATGGACGACCATATGTTCCTTGAGCGTGCGTTCGAGGTCCTCGCCGAGGTCCGTGAAATATTGCCTCGGCAACTGGGGCGTGATGCGGAGCCGGTCGGCGATCGCCCGGCCCGTCGGGCTCATGTCCACGAGACAAACGTCCTGACCTGTCTCCATCTGCAGCGACACAGCGAGGTTCGCGCTGAAGGAGGTCTGGTCCGGCTCGTGGTGGGTGCTCTGGACCCCGATAATGTCGGTCTTCAGGAGACGGCGGCCCCCGCCGAGCGAGCGCTCGTTCTCCTCCTTGAGCCGGCGCGAAAGCACCCGGCTGATCTCGA
>CAZHID010000042.1:0-1960 GCA_964532445.1 uncultured Planctomycetia bacterium
GGTCAGAAGTGAATCCGCGCTCGCGCCTTCCTGAGGACGATCGAAGGGATCGATCGCGTTGAGCCCGAAGTAGACCCAAGCAGTACTGGCGACCGCGGGGCCGGCGGACGTGACCAAACCAGGGTTATCCGAATAGATCTGAATACCGGGCGCGTCCGTGTAGTTGTACGTCAGAACGGTGTTGCCCGGGTTCCAAACGGAGTTGTCCAGGTTCCGGGCGGTGAAATAGTCGGCCAACCCTTGATAGTAGGCGGCCTTGACCGCGTCGGAAGCGGCGAAATGAGCGGCGAGCGTCTTGTAAACGAGCACCATTTCGTTGGTCCCCTCGACCCACTTAATTCCGCTGCGGCCGACCAGCGCCGCGTTGGCGGCGTCCGAAAAATCAAAGCCCTTGGCGGTCGTGATGTCCCCGCCGAAGCTGCCGTCGGCCTGAACAGCGAAGGTCTGACCGATCCGGTGGGCGAACCCTTCCAGATCGATACCCCAACCGGACTCGAGCGCGTCCGGACCGATCACGGACACGGCCCAGGAATTAACGTCCAAACTCTGGATCCCGTCCCACGTGAACTGCCCCGCCCCGTTCGTGCCGCCGCCGCGGCGGAAAAGACCCCGCGCGGGGTCGTAGGCGCCGTTCAGCCAGCTTTTTACACCATTGAACTCGGCCGTGAAGAACTGCCGGTCCGCCAGCGTCGGCGCCAGGACCTTGAGCGTCTTCAGGACCGCGTAATAATCGAGGTTCGCCTCGGTCGAATAGATGCGGCCCCAATTGGGAGAACCGGAAACGTTGTCCTTGCCCATCGCGATCCCGCCGTCATGGTGCGGAAGGGCGGCGGCCCAGCGCGCGGCTTTGACCGCGACCGCGAGCGCTTTTTGCTTGTCCGCTTCGACGCTGGTGAAGGTCTCGTACTGCAGGCAGAACAGCGCGATCCAAAGATTTTCCCCCGCGCGTTTGTGGAGCTCATACCGGGGACCCGAACTCGAATTGACGTTGTAGACCGTCCAGAAGCCCTGGAACGGTGTGCCTTCCGCCAGCGACTGATCATAGAAAATGTCGAAGATCTTCTTGGCGCCGGCGAGGTTGCCCGCGTTCAGCATCGCCATCCCCGCGACGGCCTGATCGTACGTATAGGCTTGAGTGTTGGCATGGACGGTCTGGCCGCCCACGATCGTCTGGCTCGGATCGTCCGGAAGGCTCGGGACGAGGCCGGTCACGGGATTCTGCTTCTGGGCGAACCACGCCGCGAGCGCGGCGCCTTCCTGACCCGGTTGACGGCGGGCCGACTCGATGCGGAAATCGTAGGTGCCGCCGCCGAGCGCGGCCGAGGCGTAGAATGACGTGTCGATGAAACGCTGCCATTCGGGCGCTTCGTTCCCGTTCTCGGTCCAATCGATCCAGCTGCCGGTGATGCCGTTGCCGTCCGGCTCCGTCTGCCACAATCCGCTCGCGAGCGCCCAATCCGTGGCGGCATCCGCGTACGCCGTCTGCCCGAGATCCTTCCAAACGAGCGCCGCTTGGAACGCGTAACCGGGAGATTTACGCTGGGATTCGGCCTGGTCGTTCCAGACCACCGCGCCGTCGGCCGTCTGCAGATTGTCGTGGATCCATTCGCCGACGAGCAGAGACCCGACGCCGGTCGCGGGAAGGTCCAGGAACTGCGGGGCGTAATTGATCCATTCATGGACCTGCGTCTCAACGGGGTTGCCGTTGGCGTCGATCGCGCGGCGCCAAACGCCGTAGTCAGGATCAGCGGGGTTGCTCACATAAAGGTAGGTGTTGATGCCGTTCAGGATCCGGTCGGAAGCGGCGTAGCAGCGGTCCGCAAAAGCGTCATCGCCCGCTTCGAGCGCCCAGTTGGCGGCGGCGATCATCGCCCAATAGGCGAAAGAATTATCGGACGCCCAGCGCCAGGTGTGAAAGTTCCCGTTCGAGTCCTTGCCGCCGCCGATCAGACCATCATCA
>CAZHID010000042.1:1970-12136 GCA_964532445.1 uncultured Planctomycetia bacterium
TCGGCGGTCTGTGTCGGGGATTTGGACGTGAGCACCGGCGTCGCGGAAGAATATTGATCGTACCAGCCGCCGTCCGCGGTCTGCACGCGCGCCAGGTAATCGGCCGCCAGCTGCCCCTGAGCGGCATAGCTCGGGTCGCCGGTCAGGGCCGACGTGGCGATCAGATGCAGGATCGCCAGGGCGTTTTCGCGAGGGACGATCCAGGTGGGCGGGGTGCCGTACACGTTGTTGATCGCGCCGTGGGCGGGGTCGGCGGAATTCAGGAACTGGCTCGCGAGGATGTAGTCCGCTTCAAGAACGGCGATGGCTTCGGGCGTCGTCGGAACCGACGCGGCCTGCGGAGGGGGCGGCGCGGCGGCCAGCCCCATGAGCGCGTTGGCGGTTTCCACTTGAGCGTCCGCTTGCGCGTGGCTCTGTTCGGAATCGGCGGGCGACTGGGCGGTGGGATCCGTCTGATCGGGTTGCTGAAAAAGGTCCAAAGGACTCGCGAACGCCAAGGATTGGAAACCGGTGGTCACCACGAGGATCTGAGCGACGATCCGAAGGTTGGAGGTGACGTCGAACTTGGCTGATCTCATTGGCGAGTTTCCTTTGCGAATTAATGCGGCCACAAAGTATCTCTTAGCATTTTTTAAAGTGTTGAATTAGCGGTCCAAAGCGGTACGACAGCTAATACACACCGCCAAGTATACCGCTGCAGACCGGAATTACAAGGGAGAGTAAGGATCAAAAACAGAGCGTGGTGAGCTCTGTTAATAGACTAAATCTATATAGATTTAAGGACTTTGAGAGCGTGGTCGATGACGTTTTGAGCGGTAAAACCAAAGCGCTCCAGCGCGACGGGAGACGGAGCGGACGCGCCAAAGCTTTTCATGCCGATCACATCGCCCTCGAGACCGATCCACTCATGCCACCCTTGGGTCGAGGCGGCCTCGACCGCGAGGCGTTTGACCGTTTCGCGGGGAAGGACGCTCTCCCGGTAGGCGGCGTCCTGGGCGCGAAAAAGTTCCCAGCTCGGCATACTGACGACTCGGGTCGCGATCCCCTTCTCTTCAAGCGCCTTGCGGGCCGCGACGCACAGATGGACCTCGGAGCCCGTCGCCATGAGGATGATATCGGGAGAGGACTTGGATTCTTTTTCGAGAATGTACGCGCCGCGGGACACGCCCTCAGGCTGTGTCGCGGCGCCGGTGAGGAACGGCACGTTCTGGCGCGTCAGGACGATCGCGCAGGGGCCCGCGACACGCTCAAGCGCGAGGACCCAGGCCGCGCGGGTCTCATTGGCGTCCGCGGGGCGCAGGACCGTGAGGTTCGGGATCGAACGCAGGCCCGCGAGCTGCTCGATGGGCTGGTGGGTAGGACCGTCCTCACCCAGGCCGACGGAATCGTGGGAAAAAAGGAAGATCGTCGGGAGTTTCATCAGCGCGGCCAGACGGATCGACGGCTTCATGAAATCCGAGAAGATCAGGAACGTTCCACAGGCGCTGATCGGACCGCCGTGCAGCGTCATGCCGTTGGCGATCGCGCCCATCGCGTGCTCACGCACGCCGTAGTACACGTTCCGGCCGGTCGGAGTGTCGGGCATGAACGCGCCGCCGTTCTTGATCGTCGTGTTCACCGACTCGCTCAGATCAGCGGAGCCGCTCAGGAAGTTCGGAAGCACGGCGGCGGCGGAGTTGAGCACCTTGCTGGAGGCCGCGCGTGTCGCGAGCGCGCCGTCCTCAGGCTTGAAGTTCGTTAGGCTCTGCGCCCACCCTTGAGGCTTCTTGCGGTGGAGCCAGGCGTCGAATTCCTGCGCTTCGGCGGCGTACTTGGCCGCATAAGCGGACCGGGCCTTTTGCCAGCGGTCCTGCGCTTCCCTTCCCTTTATAAGGGACTTCGAGAATTCCTCGCGCGCGTCGTCGGGAATGAGAAAGGACGGTTGGGCCTGCCTGGCGCGGGCCTGGTTGGCGAGTTTGAGCGCGTCGGCGCCCCGCGGGGGGCCGTGGCTGGCGTGGGAATTTTTTTTGTTGGGCGCGCCGTAGCCGATCGTTGTGCGGACCATGATGATCGAGGGTTTGCTTTTTTCCCCTTGCGCCTGACGGATCGCGGCGTCGATCGCGTTCAGGTCCTCATCGCCGTTGGCGACACGGAGCACCTGCCAGCCCATCGCCTCGAAACGGCCGGCGGTGTTCTCGCCGAACGAAAGATCGGTCTTGCCGTCGATCGTGATCCGGTTGTCGTCGTACAGGCAGATGAGCTTGCCGAGCTTGTGATGGCCGGCGAGCGAAGCGGCCTCATAGGAGATGCCTTCCATCAGGTCGCCGTCGCCGCAGATCATGTAGGTGTAGTGGTCGACGAGCGCCGCGTCGGGACGGTTGAAGCGCGCGGCCATGAAGCGCTCGCCCATCGCCATGCCGACGGCGGTCGCGAAGCCCTGGCCGAGGGGGCCGGTGGTCGTCTCGACGCCGGGCGTATGGCCGTACTCGGGATGGCCGGGAGTATTGGAACCCCACTGGCGGAAATTCTTGAGGTCGTCGAGCGAAAGACCGTAACCCGTGAGATGCAACAGGCTGTACAGGAGAGCCGAGGCGTGGCCGGCCGACAGGACGAAGCGGTCGCGGTCGGGCCAGCTGGGATCGGCCGGGTTGTGCTTGAGGAAGCGCGTCCACAGCACATAGGCCATGGGCGCCATGCCCATCGGAGCTCCGGGATGGCCGGACTTGGCTTTTTCGACCGCGTCCGCGGACAGGAAGCGGATCGTGTTGATGCAGAGCGTATCGAGTTGTGTCGTGGTGGAGCTCAAAAAGGGTCCCTTTCGAACGGCCTGGTTCCTGTAAAAGACCGATAGTTTATCACGACATTTCCCGACGGCCAAAAAATAAATGGCGAAAAGTCCAGCGAAGGGATCAGCAAGGGATGGCCGGGTGTATAATGCACGGATGAATCCCCTCGCCGATCTCCTCAACCCCGCGTCTTCCGCCTGGACGGTCCTCATCCTGTCCCTGACCGTCGCGCTCGGCCTGTGGATCGGCAGCTTCAAGCTGGTAACGTTCAAACTCGGCGTCGCGGGCGTGCTTTTCGCGGGGCTCCTCTTCGGCCATTTCGGCCTCACGATCAATCACGAGATCCTCGAATTCATGCGTGAGTTCGGGCTCATTCTCTTTGTCTACACCATCGGCGTGCAGGTGGGACCCGGCTTCTTCGCGGGGTTCAAAAAAGACGGGATCAAGCTCAACGCCGCGGCGGCGTCCATCGTCCTCTGCGGCGCGGCCGTCGCGGTCGCGGTGAGCCGGCTCCTCAAGATCCCGTTCGAAGCCGCGGTGGGCATGCTCTCCGGCGCGACGACCAACACACCCAGCCTCGCCGCCGCCCAGCAGGCTTTGCGCGACCTGCACGGACCCGAAGCGCAGACCGCGCTCACCGGCATGGGCTACGCCGTCTGCTACCCCTTCGGCATCCTCGGCATCATCCTCACGATGGTCTTGTTGAGAAAAATATTCCGCCTCGATCCCGAAAAAGCGGCCCACGACTATGCGCGTCTGGACCGAGCGGATACCCCGAAGATCGAGGTCATGGACCTGAAGGTCGAGAACCCCAATCTCGCCGGCGTGCGCGTCAAGGACATCCCCTCCACCAAGGGTCTTGTTGTTTCACGGATCGTCCACGACGGTCATTTGCATCCCGCGCTCCCCGACACGGAGATCCAGATCGGCGACATCCTGCGCGCCGTCGGTCCGCACGAGAAGCTCGAAGCACTCCGGCTGGTCATCGGCAGCGTGACCAAGATCGAACTGCGCGAGGCCAAGGGCAAACTTGTGACGAAACGCGTGATCGTGACCAAACGCGAGATGTTCGGCAAAACGATCGCCGAACTCAACCACTATCACCTCGGCGTGACGATCACCCGCGTGGTCCGCACCGAGCTGGAGTTCGCCGCCACGCCCGAAACACGGCTTCAGCTGGCCGACACGCTGGTCGTGGTGGGGCCCGAGGACGCGGCCGCCAAGTTCGCCAGCCAGGTCGGCAACTCGGTCAAGGAGCTGGCGCACCCCGAGCTCATCCCCGTCTTCATCGGCATCGTCCTGGGCGTGGTGTTGGGCTCCTGGCCGTTCCAGATCCCGGGCATCCCCGCCCCGGTCAAGCTGGGTCTAGCGGGCGGGCCGCTCGTTGTGGCCATTCTATTGAGCCGGATCGGGAGGGTCGGATCGCTCGTGTGGTACATGCCGCCCAGCGCCAATTACATGCTGCGCGAAGTGGGCATCGCGCTTTTCCTGGCGTGCGTGGGTCTTAAGTCGGGCGGGAAATTCGTGGAGATCTTCATGAGCGGTCAAGGCGCGGTCTGGTTCGCGGGCGGCGCGCTCATCACGCTCATCCCGCTCCTCATCGTCGGCTGCTTCATGTGGCTCAAGTTCCGGACCAACTACCTGACGCTCTGCGGGCTGCTCGCGGGCAGTCTGACGGATCCTCCAGCGCTGGCTTTCGCCAACCAGATCACTTCCTCCAACGCGCCGGTCGTCGCCTACGCGGCGGTCTACCCGCTCGTGATGGTCCTGCGCATCATCTCCGCGCAGGTCCTCGTCATCTTTTTTTCTTAAAAACGGTCAGTGGATCTGGACAGCGGTACGAGCGGAACGGCCGGCGGGCTGATCTGACTTGAACAGGAACGGGTCGGTGCCGATCGTGCCGACCAGGCCCTCGCGGTACTTCGCGGTGCGGACATGGGCGAGCGCCTTGCGCGCGTCGTCCAGCTTCCGGCGGACCTCCGCACGCTCTTCATCGGACACGCGCACGGACCTCTCCGAAAGACCTTCAAGATAATCCACGTGCGTCTGGTACAGCCGCGCGTCGTTGCGCTGCTTCATATCCAGCCGCTCGCGGTACCACCCCGACCCCGTGATCTCACCGCGCTCGAACATCCGGCGGATGTCCGGGTGCATGATCGGCTTGGACTCATAATGCCCGTGCGCCATGATGTGCAGAAGCGCCTTGAGGGGCGGGCACGCCGCCTCGATGCTGCCGTCGTTGAAGTAATATTCCGCGACGCGCTGGTAAGTCACGAGGATGTTCTCGACCCCCTCCGCGAACGCATCCGCGTCCTGCAGCTCAGGCTTGAGCATCTCACGCGTGAACACGATATTGGGGTTGTTGAACACCCGGCCCAGGAATGAATTCACGAAGCGCTGCGTGATCCTGTAACCCAGGATGCTCGCCTGAACGCGCTTGCCGTCATAATCAAAGTCTTCCACCCGCTCCAGATACCCGTTCTTGATCATGTAGTTCGGGTCCTGCTCTTCGGCGCGCATCCGGCACCAGATCTCCGGCACGAGCAGCGAAATGTCGTGGTCCACTCGGTACTTGGGCCCGATGTAGCTGGCCGCGGATGAAAAACCGCTGCACCCGGTGAGCACGAACGACAAAAAGGCGTTGTTCAGGTCCACGATCGGGGGCAGCGCGTTGAACGGACCCTTCGTGAGAGCGCCTTCCGAGCCGAACCCCGTCGTCGAGGGCGATTTGCCGGTGAGCGACGAAATGAAGTCCATGAAAAGTTCCGGCAGCTCCTGGAAATGCACGGGATTGTAGACCGCCAGCGCCGGAACACCCGCTTTGCGGTCAGGCGGATTGTTGCGGCGGCCCGGCAGGACCGCGTTCACCGGCTGGTGCACAGGCTTTCCGGCTGGGGCGAGCCGGCGCAGGCGCGTGGCGAGTTCCGCGACGTACGTGGAGCGGGTGTTCACATGGTCCGGACGTTTCTGCAGGTAGCGCGGGTTCTTGGTGGGCTTACCGTCCACGATCCGCGAATGCGCGGACGACACGACGAAGTCCCCCTGCTCCGCTTCAGCGGCGAAGCCGCTCAAGAGCTCCTTCATGGGCGCGGTGAACTGGTCGAACTTGACCACGTCCTGCACGATCTCGCGCACCGGGCCTGGACCGAGCGGCTCGAAGTTGGAGATGAACGTCCCCGGCGTCGCCAGGTCGTTCTCGGCCTGCTTGTCGAAGCCGCGGTACACCGCGTCGTCCGGGCGCTGGAAGAGGTAGTTCTCGCAGTTGCGGATCATCTTCACGCTCGGATTGTGAAAATCCGGGTTGAGGTATTCCAGGGCCGTGCGGGGCACGGTCACGGACGCGGTGATGTCGTCGGCGGCCTGGATCTTGTCCGCGGCGGAGTAGTCCGTGCGGACACGGAAAATACGCCAGGAACCGTCTTTCTCGCGGCCGACCCTCAGGTAGTTGGCGACGAGCTTCCGGCTCTTGAACTTGAGTTCATGGCCCGGATAGCCGTTGACGAGATCCACCGAAAAACGGCTGCGCCAATCCGTGCCCCAGTCAGCCCGGTAAAAACGCTTCACGCAGAACAGGATCTCCTTGATGTAGTCGGGGATCGACTGCAGCCACGTGTTGTACTCATCGGTGTGCTCATCTGAAAGGGTGAAAAGCTTGATGACCGACCCCAGTGAGCGCTCAGCTGAGAGCACCGGACGGCTGGGACGTCCGGCGGGCGGCGCGAAGCCGGCCTTGAAGCGGCCCGAGTAATCACGATTGAGCAGTTCCTCGACCGCGTCCATGTCCCTGGTGAAATCGGCCACGAACACGGGGCCCTGGATCATCGCGTCCACGATCGATTTAGAGATCTCAGACTTGCCGCCGCCGGACACGGTGCAGGGTTTGTGGCACAGGACGCCCTCGGGAACGGTCCCGATCAAATGCCAGGCATAACCGCCGGTCTGCTTCTTGATGCGGACCTTGTAACCGGACGGCAAAAGATAGGTGTGGTCCGCGAGCAGCTTGATGCGGGAGGCCTTGCCCCCGCGGTTCCAGCTGATGGACTGGTCTTGGAGGTTGAAACGCGCGTCCTCCGGCACCAGAACCACGTCCGGGTGGATGCGGTCCACCGCGTGACCTTCCGGCTGCGCGTCCATGTGCTTGCCGTAGATGCGCAGCGCGTCGGCGAACGTGTTCCGGCTCCGGGACATATGCGGCTCAAGAGCGAATTCCTCTCCGAGATCGTAGGTCGCGAACGAGAGGGCGCCGCCGGAATGCTCCTCTTCGCAGAGACCGTAAAGATTGGCGGCGTAGCTGATCTGCGTCTTGACCTCTTTCTTGCAATATCCGAAATAATTATCCGCGATCACGGTGACGATCACGCCGCGCGCGTCGCGGCAGGTGATCTTGAACGCCCCGCCGTCGTTGTAAAGCTCGGCGGCGTCCTTCCAGCACATACCGTCACGGCGCTGGCGCTCGTTCGCCTGGTCGAAATGCGGGAGGCCGAGGTCCTTCTTGCGAAGCGTGGTCAGGTGCGGCGCGAGGATCACGCAGCCGGTGTGGCCGGACCAGTGCTCAACATCGCGGCCCGCGTCGTTCTGCGGGATATACGGATCACCGCCGTTGCCGAAGATGGTCTCGACGAAGTCGAGGTTGGAAACAAGGTTCCCGGGAACGAAGAAGCGGATCTCCATCGATTTTTCGCTGATGAAACCGGGGACGTCCGGGCAGATCACAGGTCTCAGCAGCAGCGAGACGAAAAGTTCGGCCGGCCGCGCTTGCGCCGATGTGAACGGCAGTTGAAGGAGTTCTTTGGGGGGCCGCAGCGCCTCGGTGAGCAGACGCGCGAATACGGCGGCCGGCACCGATTTTTTGTCGTCAGGTATGGGCAGCCCGCCTTCGGTCACATGAAAAACACCTTGGGTCGTACGCCGGTCATTGCGCGGGTTGTGCAAAACGCCTTGACGGATCCGGTACGAGTCGATGATCGCGGAGTGGAATTCATTCGAGCCCATCGGGATCGACATGAGACGCGCCATGCCGGGGCGGTCGAGGATGAAAGGGTTCGACGGGAGGCGGATGCCTTCCTTGGCGGCCTCAGGAACGTCGGAGAGATAATCCTTGAGGAAATCCAGGATGCGCTGATCGGCGGGACATGGCGCATGTTCCGCGAAACGGCTGTACTCGCGGTGGCTGCGAAAAAGCGGATCGGCCAGCTTGAGCAGTTCGGACTCGTCTTTGACCTGCGCGGTCTCGTGGCCCATGAAATTGAGCTTGAGCCGGATGTAATCGGCCAGCTGCTGCTGGTATGCGTCAGTGTTCGGCGAGGGCATGGTTCACCTCAAAGGATCGGACCGGTGATGCGGATAATGCGAGCTTTTATTATACACCCGAAGGTGTTTAAAGGAGGACGAGGGAGTACGAAACGGTGGACGAGTACTCGCCGCCCGGAAAATCCGGACCGATCCCGACCCATCCCGGGAACGGCGCGGAACCGTCGGGGTTGGCGCCGCTGATGCCGTAGGTCAGGTTCACGAGGGAGGAATCGCCCGCAGGAGAAGAAGTGTAGACGACGGTGTTTGTCATGACGGCAGACTGCGCCGCGGAATTGAAGGAGTCACCCGTGATGTCGGCGCCATTCTTAGTGGCGCCGATGATCTTGAGCAGCGTCGCGTTCGGAAGCGTATTGGCACCGCTCGTTGGAGAAGCCATGGTCCCCGTGATCGTATAAGCGCGGCCGGAGGTCGCGGCGCTCAAGAAAACCCCAAAGGACCGTGTCCCCCACTGCGCGTTCGTGCCGTCCTTGACCAGCTCCCCGAAGTTCATCGTCGTGCCGAGATCAGGTCCGGTGGGCAGTCCTCCCACGAGCTCCTTGACGGCAACGGTCAGGGAAAGGGTCGCGGTGACGGACATCGAGAGATTGGCCGTCTGGACGGTGTCGGCCGCAACCGGGGAGGCGGCCACAGCCGCGAAGCCGGTGAGGACGGTCAGACTCGCTATATAAGGAAGGATGAGTTTTTTCATGAGTTAACTAAAGTCCTGGTATTTGAACAGCATTTTGATATTTTGTCAAATCAATTATTGGATGGTTCAAGGGCTGACAGGTCCTCTTAAGGTCCTCTTATGCGGAGGATCCCGCCGCCAAGGCGGTCCGCGCGGCCTGCTCCATCCGCTCCGCCAGCCTGGCTCCCATGTTCCGGATGGCGTAGAGAGCGAGGCTGCCCATGGAGCGGATGCGGGTGAACTCCCCTTGCCTGAGCGCTTCGGCTTCTTTGGCGGTAAAGGTCTTGCCGGTCAAGATCCTGAGAAGGTCCAGGACCGGATCGCCTGCCTTGACGGGAGTCTTGGATGAGAGCGCCAACTGCAGCAATAGCGTCGGTGTCGCCGGCCTCAGACCGCTCGACTTCGAGATCACCGCGCCGGACCAACCGTTCATGGTCAGGATCTCGGGATCATCGGCCGCCGCGTCGGCCGTGGCCACATCCATATCACCGATGACATGCGCGTCCTGCGGGAAAGGACCGAACGCGTGAGCGCGGGTCTTCACCAAAGCCCTGCGGGCCAGATAGAACAAGCGGCGGTCCCGGCGGTTCAAATAGTCCGGGGCCGGCTCATTGAGAGGCAGCCCCTGATAGGTGAAGCGGACCTTCCAATTCTTGTGCCCCAGGACAGCTGTCATGAGATCGTTCAGCAACAGCTTATAGTGCTCATCAGCTCTGACGGAACTTCCCAGCGCCTCCGGGTCCCAATACCTGGCGACATCGTGCACCGCGTAGCGCTCCGCGCCGCTTTTCAAAACTTGGTCGATGCTGGAAAAAATCTGAGCGTGGTCCAAATGTTCCGCGATAGCCGCGTCCTGGCCCGCTTGTGGGCCGGTCAAAGCCGGGCGCGTTTGGATCAAAGGCTCACGAAGCTGAATGTGGGCTGCCGGGAGCAACAGACCCCTGTCGGCAAAAAATTCCAGTTGTGGACGCTCGCCGGATGCGCCGGTCCGTTCAGCCGCCGGCATCGCGATCACCGCCACAGGCTCAAATGCCCCGGGGACCGGCGCCCGACCCCGCACTGTCAACGCGAATTGACGCGGAAGACGGCGAAGGTTCATCGGGTCAGCGAAAAACACTTCGTTCGGGATCTCGGGCGCCGCGTCCGTCAGCTCATCAGCCCTGGCCGCGCGCGGCGGCAGGACCGAGAGCCTGGCCCCTTGCTTGATCTCCGCCGTTCCTTCAAGCTTCGTCATTGTCTCGAGCCTCGCTATTTCCTTAAGATGCCGCGCGGCGTCACCGCGCATCGCGGAGGCCGTCAGTTTCCAAGCGCGGTTCAAATAGGGATTGTGGGCCATTTGATACCGGACGGCTGTTTTCTTGTCAGAAACTTCCGCCGCACGAACGAATTGGTCGAACTCTCCGAGATCAGGCCAGGAGCCT
>CAZHID010000043.1:0-5891 GCA_964532445.1 uncultured Planctomycetia bacterium
AGGAACGGCCGAGGCGGCCGCTATCGGAGGCTTGGTCAGGAATTCCCCGCAATGCTTGCACTTGATCGCGGCTTCCTGGATATCTTCCGCGCAGAACGGGCACTTTTTCATCGTGCGGACCTCCTAGAGGTCCAGTATCTCAGCAATGTCGCCCGGCGACAATGAAAGACGCGCGGCGTCCAGATCCTCGCGCATATGAGCCGGGTCCGTAGTGCCTGTGAGCGGCAGGATCCCGATCGCTTTGGAAAAAGCGAAGATCACTTGCTCCGCCGTCGCCTCAAGCCGCGCCGCGATCGCCGCCACCTCACGGCTCCTGACCACCTGCGGATTCGCGGTCAGAAGTGAAAAGCCCTGGTAAACGATCCCGTTCTTGAGACAGAACTCGCGTACGTCCCGGTCCCAGCCGCGGATGGCATAACAGCGGTTCTGGATGAACTCCGGCTTGCACCGCGCCTTGCGGCAAAGTTCCTCGACGTGGCTCAGGCCCACGTTGCTCACGCCGATCGCGCGGGTCTTGCCGGAATCCCGCAAAGCCTCCATCGCACCCCATACCTCCCAGTCCCCGCGGGTCATCCCATGGGAAGATCGAGGTCCGTGCAGCAGATAGGAGTCCAGGTAGTCGGTGCGGAAGTGGCGGAGGCTCGACGTGAATGACTGCTCGACCTGAGCCGGATAGGCGGCGTTCGGGTCGTAAGGCAGGCGGTCGTCCTGCCCTTCAACGTTCGTGTACTTGCTTTGCAAAAAAAGATCCGCGCGCGTGAGTCCGTAGCTGCCCAGATCCTTGAGGGCCTCGCCGGCGAAGTCTTCGCGGTAATGTTTTTTCTGATTGGCGGTGTCGATCGCGCGGAAGCCGGCGCGGAGAGCCTCGGCGACCAGCGCGGCGGTGGCCTCCTGCTTCCAGGCCGTGCCGTAGATGAAGGCGGGCGGGGTGAGCTTCATAGCGGTTCAAGTATAACCGTCCGGCCCCGGATTCTAGTAGAATATTCCCATGCGAACCACCCTCGAATCCGCCCTTCAGCCCGCCCGCGAAGCCGTGCTCGGACATCCGCTTTACGCGGCGATCCGGACCGCGGACGACGCGCGCGCGTTCATGCGCTATCACATCTACGCGGTATGGGACTTCATGAGCCTGCTCAAGGAGCTCCAGCGGCGCTTCACCAACGTCGAGCGCATCTGGCACCCGCGGCCGAACCCGCGGCTGGCGCGCATGATCAACGAGATCGTTCTCGGCGAGGAGGCGGACAAGCTCGCCGACGGGCGCGTGATCAGCCATTACGACCTGTACGTTTTGGCGATGAAGCAGGCGGGCTCCTGGAACGGTGAGTTCGTGGACTTCTATGACTATTCGACCGTCTCCGGCAAGCTCGACGTCGCGCAGCTGGCGCCCAACCCGCACGCGGAACATTTTTTGAAAAAAACCTTCAGCACGATCGACACCGCCAAAGATCACGAGCTGGCGGCCTATTTCTTCTTCGGACGCGAGGCGCTGATCCCGGACATGTTCGTGAAAGTGGTCGAGCGGCTGAACGTGTCGGAGGACCGCCGCTTTGACGAGCTTCTGACCTATCTTCAGCGGCACATCGACGTGGACGGCGGCGAACACGGGCCGCTGGCGGGACAGATCCTCGAAGAGCTCTGCGGTCAGGATGAGAAAAAATGGTCCGAAGCCGCCGCCTCGGCGCTCAAAGCCCTTGAGGCGCGCAAAGTCCTGTGGGACGGCGCGCTCAAGGCGATCCAGGACCGCGCCGCCGCGCCGGCCCCGATCCATTGAACCCTTCCGACCGCACCGCGCCCGGCGCTTCCGCCGCGCACTGGATCCGGTCTCTCGACCTTAAGCCTCACCCCGAAGGCGGGCACTTCGCCGAATCCTACCGCTCCGCCGGTTCGCTCGCCCGTCAGGCGCTGCCGGCCGGATTTGCCGGGGATCGGAGCATTTCCACCGCGATCTATTTTTTGCTCGAGGATCCCGCCGTTTCGCGCCTGCATCGGATCCAGTCCGATGAGGTCTGGCATCATTATGACGGCGGGGCGCTGGAGATCGTTTCGGTCGGCCCGGACGGCCGTCTCACCCGCCAGTTATTAGGGAAAAGTCCCGCGTCCGGCGAACTTCCTCAGCGGGTCGTGCCGGCGGGCCACTGGTTCGGCGCCCGTGTCGTGGAACCCGGCGGCTACGCGCTCGTGGGCTGCACGGTCGCGCCGGGCTTCGACTTTGCCGACTTCACACTCGCCGACAAGAAAAAACTCCCGCCGGAGCTTCTCGCTCTCAGCGGGAGTCTTCAAGTTTTTCTCGCGTAACCCGGGTCCGGTCGGTCCGGGCTGCCCGCGCAGCTTACTTTTCCATCAAGGTCTTCAGGTCGGCGAGTCCTGAGTCGAAGGCCTTGGTCATGAACGCCTTGCCCATCAGCGCGCAGAAGATGTTCTGCGGGAACTTGGCCTCGCTCGTAAAGCCCCAACGCACACGTGTTTGACCGGCACCGGCGTCCTCGGTCGCGAGCCATGTCACCGCGGTCCCGGCCATCGGCTTCTTGAAACGCAGTTCCGACACGATCTTCTCGCCCTCCACGATCTCCGTGATCTGCTGCTCGCCTTCGCCGACCTTGTCGTTCCCCTTCCACGCGGCCATCGAACCGACGGTCCCGTCCGCACCCTGGTAAGTGGTCACGGTGTTCGGATCGAGCTTGAGCCAGGGGTTCCAGGCCTGGTTCGCGCGGATCGAGCGGATCGAGGCGAACACGGCCGCCTTCGGCTTGGCGATCACGATGTCGCGCTCGATGCGCATTTCTTTAGGCAGGATCGATCCGGCGATCAGGATCACGGCGGCGAGGACGGCAAGAGCGATCAGGAGCTTTTTCAGCAGGTTCATCGGGGGTCCTTTGTCAGGTTTATTGGGACGGGGTCACATCAACTGGATGCCGAAGCGCCTGAGGAGCAGGGCCGCGGCGCCGAAACAAACGAAGGTCAAAAGAATACTGGCCGCCAACGCCGGCCAGAAGCCGGTGCCCTTGGACATAAGCCATGGCATCAAGAGGAACATCGGCAGGGTCGGCAGGACGTACCAGAAGGTGTAGTAGGCGTGGTCGCGGATCTTGGCGGGGTCCTGACGCTCGACGTGCAGCCAGATCAGGACCAGGATCGTCACGAACGGCAGCGACGAGATGAGCGCGCCCATTTTTCCGCTGCGCTTGGCCACTTCGGAGACGAGGACGATCACGAACGCGGTCACTGCGTATTTGCTGATCAAAAAAAACATTCTTGGAGCATCCTTTTTCCGTATGATCCTGAAAAACGCGGTCTATTGTAGCATCCGGTGCCGTCAGGTCAGGCGGATAACCTAGCCTGACGGGCCGGCAAAGGCACGCCAGTCGGCGTCGAGACGGTCGAGAGTGGCGATGGCGGGATAGGTCTTTCGCAGCGCGTCGGCGAGCGGCTTGCCGTCGCGGAGCAAGCGGCAGAAGTCGGTGAACTTCGCTCCGCCGTAGCGCGTGATGAGAAAATCCACCAGCGACACGGACTGAACGTAGAACTTGTCGACCCGCTTCCCCGTCCCGAGCGTTCGCAGGCGCATTCCGAGGACTTCCTCGAGAGGAAGCGCGTCCCCCGACTTGAGGAGCGCCCGGACATAGCGGGTCGCGAGCTCACGCCGCGCGGGCTCTTCCCACTGAGCCACACCTTCGTCCATCCACAGCGGGATCTCCGACGAGGTTCCCACAAAATCGCGGAAGATAAGGTGCGTGATCTCATGCGGCAGGACGCCGTCCACGAGGTTCGGCTGGCCGCTGAAGGAGTGGATCTCTTTCTTGGCATATTGGCTGATCGCCAGGGCCCACTCGCGCGTGCCGGGGACCTTTTGGAATTCTTCCTGCGTGGGGTAGATGAAGATCTTCACCCGGTTGTCCCACATCCAAAAATTAGAGTGACGCCGGTAGCCCAAGTCCTCGGCGATGCGGCTGTAGTCCGCGTCCGCCTTGCGCGCGATCTGACGGGCGAAGGCCTCGTCCTCGCGGTAGTGGACGATGAAGTGATCGGCTTTGACGGTCTTCCAGGGGGCGGGTTCCAGTTCGGCGGCCAGAACGGTCCCGGCAGGCGCCGTGAACGCGGCGAGAGCCAACAGCACCGCCGCGAGGACGCGCCTCACAAAAGCCCTTGCGACTTAAGGACGTCCTCAACGATGGCGCGGGCGGTCTTGCCGGACGGCTCCGCGCCGCCGGTGATGTTGCACGCGAAGACGCGGGTCGTTCCGCCGCTTTCCACGAAGCCCACATACCAACCCAGGGACCATTTGCCGTCGGGTCCCATTCCGGAGCCCGTCTTGCCGTACAGCGTCCCTTTATCGGTCTCGACGGCCTTCATGACGTCCTTGAGAGTCGCGATATGGCGATCCGCGAACGGCAGCTTGCCGTCCAGGAGGCGGTTCAGAAGTTCGACCTGTTCCCGAGCGCTGATCCGGATCGGATCCCGCTCCGGCGGATCGAGCCAGAAGATGTCGATCCCCGCGGAAATATCCCGGGTTCCATAATCGAGCTTCCGGATGTACTTGCGCATGCGCTTGACGCCGATCTGCCGCGCGAGGACCTGGTACGCCGGCACCGCCGAAACGCGAAAAGCATCCCGCAAGGTTAGATCCCGGTTCCAGTCGTCGAGGAAGCGCCGGACCCCGTCCCATCGGTACCAGGGTGCGTCGGGTCCGGGGATGAGGCCGAGCTCAAGTCCGATGAGCGTGTTGTAGATCTTGAACGTGGAGCATGGCGGCAGACGCCGGGCGCTCAAATCCGGGTCGAGCTCAGCCGTTTTGCCGGTCGCGCGGTCGTGGATCACGAGCGCGGCGGTGTAGCCCCGGGCGAGAGCCGGGTCTATCTCCTGAGCCTTTAGAGGTCCGGACGTGAGCAGCAGAAGCGCGGTGATGATCATGGACCTTTTGAACAAAATCGATATAAAGTCCATCTGACATGGGATGCTTCGAGCGCGGGCGGCGGCTGGTCTAGTCAAACAACGTTCCGTAGGTGACGTTCGTGAACGTGTAGCTGTCGTAGTTGTCCAGGCGGATATCCAGGCCGTTGGCCGAGGCGGATACGTCTGTGAAGGTCAACACGGTCCCGTTGGAGTCGACGTAGATGCCATAGCGGTCGTTGCCGTCGGCCGTGACGCCCGTCACGCCCGCAACGCTCGCGGCCGAGAAGATCTGGAGCCCGTCCTCGTTCGCGCTGTTGCTGAATTCCGACGAGTTGACCGCGAGCTCTCCGTTGACCGTGACGATGCGAACCCCGCTGTGGATGTGGCTGTCGGGGGTCTCGCGCGTTAGCGTCAGGTCCCCATTGGTGTTGAAGATGATCGCGCCGTACCCGTTGTTGGAATTGAAGGTGGACGACGTGATGGTCCGATCGGCGCCCAATCCCGAAACGTCCAGACCATGGTTGTTATTGTTGCTGGCCGTGACGCCCGTCAGGGTCAGATCGCCGTCAACGTCGAAGATCTCCACGCCGGTGAGATTCTGACTGTTGTTGGACGTCGATGAAGCGATCGAAACGTTCTCGCTGACGTTGAAGACGCGGATACCGCTGTTGAAGTTGCCGTTCGCCGTGACACCCGTCAGCGCAAGGCTTCCCGTCACGTTCTCGAGCCGCATGCCGTAGCCATTGGCGTCGCCAAGGGTGGACGACGCGAGCGTGAGGTCCCCGGTGAGACCGTCCACATACAAGTTAGTGTCATTGCTGTTATTGACGGTGATCCCCGAGAGCGTCAGATCCCCGGTCACGGTCTGGATCTCCACGCCGTACGAGTTCTGACTGTCGCTGAATCCCGAGTTCGAGACCGCGGCATTCCCGGCGAGGCTGATGATGCGCAGGTTGCTATTGAAGTTGTCGTCGCCCGTGATGTCCGTCAGGGTCAGGTTT
>CAZHID010000043.1:5919-11747 GCA_964532445.1 uncultured Planctomycetia bacterium
ATGCCGTAGCCGTTGTTGCTGGTTACCGAAGAAGAAGCTAGCGTCAGGTCGCCGACAAGACCATCGACCAGCATGCCGGTATCGGCGCTATCGATGATCTGGGTCCCGGTGATCCGGATATTCCCGGTATTTTCCAGATGGACCCCGATACCTGTCGTGTTCTGGATGGTCACGTCCTGGATCGTGACCGTTTGGACCGCGTTGCCGTAAACGCCCTTGGCCCCTCCGTCGATCGTCAAGCTATGGATCTTGCCGTTGTTCCCAAGGGTTATCACATTCCCGCCGCCGGTGTCGGTGAGGGTCGTGGATGTGCCGGCGATGTTCACCGGCGCGGACAGGCCCAGCGGGGTCGTCAGCGTGAGCCGGCCGCCGCTGCCGATCAGGGTCTTGCCGCTCTGCAGCGTCAGACCGGAGACATCGACCGTGCCGCCGCCGTCCAAAACCGCGACGATCCCATCCGCTCCCGCTGACGCGACGGCCGTACTCAAGTCCGTCGGATCGGCCTGTGTTCCCGTGCCCGCGCCGCCCTCCTGGGCGAACCAGATGCCCGCGTAGGGCCGGCCCGTCACCGGGTCGATGGCCGGCTCGAGGATCGACTGCGGAGCGGCCGTCTGGGTCCCGGACACGACGTCCACATCTCGAACGACAGGTTCGATCATCCGGGCCCGGAGGGGGCTCATGGCGGCCGCCGACGCGCTGCCGCGCTTCAAGTCGAGCGGAACACGGACCGAAATGCCGCCGAACCCTTCGGAGCCGCGAACCTCGTCATAGCTGTATTCGCCTTCGAAGGTGATGCGCGTCCCCTTTATGCCGAAGACGTCCTCGACCCGCCATTCCGCGCGGGTCCGCCGACCCGCGACCCCCTCAGCTTAGGATCGGTCGTAGAAGAACCCTCCTGCGTACACACGGACATCCTGTCCGGCGACCGGTAGACGGACGCCCGCTTCCGCGTCGAAGCCCGGCAGGGCCATTTCAAATGTCTGGTTCCGGACCGAGGCGACGCTCAGCGAATTGCCGGACACCACGGCGGCCGCGCCGGAATAGCTGTCGGAGAGGATCTCTTTGTGCCGGGAAGGCAGGTAGACGTTCGCCCGAAGGTCCAGGTCGGCGGTCAGAGCTTCCAGACCGAACGTGGCCTGGTCGAAGTAGTGCGAATGAGGCGATCTGAGACGATCATAGTAACCATAGGCGCCGAGGATCCAGCGCTCGTCCACGACGCGGCGGTAGCCGCCGCCGATGTTCATTTCGGATTCAGGACCGCCTGCGTCCTTGCCGCGGAAATCACCGAACCAAAGGTCATCTGCGGACCGGTGCACAGGCACAAAAAAATCCACGAGCGCCAGCTCGCGGTTCTGCCCTAACTTGCCGCCCATTTTGACCCAGCCCGGCCACTCGCCGGAATACGCGCCGTCCTCGGCGGTCGCCGAAGCGGCCGTCCCCAGGATCAGGGCCGGCAGAACGATGAGATGAACGAGCCTGCGTAAGTCCAACTTGAACCCATTCTATCAAACGGACTCATCGGCGGCTCAGCGAATTCTTCCGGAGGAGATAGACGTTCTGCCTGAGACCCTCGACCGCGGAAAGGCGGGCGCCCTCCCCGGCGGGCTTCCCGCTCTCGATCAGCTCGACGGTGAAGCGGTCCTGATAAAGCGCCCGGACCTCGTCTTCACCGACGCTGAAAGGCGGCCCCTCCATCCGGGACGTATCGTACTCGTACGCGATGAGAAGGTATCCGCCGCCGGGCTTGAGGGCTTTTTCGACCGTCCGGACATAATCCTTCCGCATCCCGGCCGGCAGGGCCACGAGCGAGCCCCGGTCGTACACGAAGTCATAAACGTCGGCTTCCGCGAGCTTAAAAAAATCGCCGCAACGGACGGAAATGCCGGGCCGGGCGAAGCGGACGAACTCCGCGTCCCGGCTCATATCAGGAGCCCCAAGCGCGTTCTCCGGAAAAAAGTCCCGGACCGCCTGTTCGTGCAGCTCGACGCCGTGGACTTCGAGGCCGAGCCGGTGCAGCCAGACCATATCCTTCGTCTTACCGCAGAGCGGAACGAGGACTTTCTGTCCGGCCTCCGGCTCCAGCCGCGGAAAATACTTTGTCAGCTTCTCGTGGTACTGAGCCTGGTGAAAAGCCGTCCTCCCGTCCCTCCAGGCCTTGATCCAGAATTCGGCGTCCATGGTCTTGCGGTCTCCTCAGTTGTCGCGCGAGGTTTGGCGGACTTTTTCGGCCGGCATGGCGATGACGGTCATGAAGTAGCGCTTGAAGTCCTCCGCCCACGGCTGGCGGTCGACGGCTTTTTGCATGCAGAGCAGCCACGCGTCGCGTTCGGGTTCGTTGATGACGAGGTGGCGGTGGGCCATCGGGATGTGGATGGGTCCGTACTTTTCACCGTATTTGCGCGGCCCGCCGAGCCAGCCGCACAAGAAAAGCGTGAGCTTGTCGGCGATCGTTGCGAGGTCCTCGCGGTGCATGGCGCGGATGTGCGCCGCTTCCGGCAGCGTGCTCATGAAGTGGTAGAAGTCATCGCAGAGCCTGCGGATCCCCGCCTCTTCCCCAGCCGCGCGGTACGACGCGTCGAGCTTGCCGTATTCGAGAGGCTGTGAGTTCATTGCTCGTGGCGTGTCATCCGGGCGGTCAGCACACTTCCGCTGGGGTAGGTCACTCCGTTTTCCGTGTAATCCTCGGTGCGGACTTCCAGGACCAGGTCCACGTCGCCCAAAGACCAGGCGTAATGTTCCTGCCCGGGCATCGAGGAGAGCTCCCGCCGCCAATCGTCAGAGGCCAGGGTTCTCGGCGATCCGAGTGCCCGGATGTAATCATCGAGCGATGCCGAAAGCCCGAGCCCCTCGACCACCATTCCTTGGTATGGCGACCAATCGCTATTCTGGGTCCGATACGTTGAATGCACCTTAATGGATTCGACGAGCCCGGTGTCGCCCGCTGTGCCGATGGTGGTGCCCCAACGCTTATAGGCGAGGTCGTTGAGATCGTACCAGTCATCGTAAGAAGTCGCATCGGGCTCCCCCAGTCTCTGGCGGACAGAGCTCTCGCTCTCGCCGATCTGCGCGGGAAGGCCGATCTCCGCGGCCGCGGCGGTGCCCGCGAACCCGACGCACAGGAACAACGACCAACAGAGCTTCAGATAACGGCCCATAAACACCTCTTTGTTTAGCGATCGTTTGGTGCCGACTATTATAGCTTGAGGTTCCAAACAGGGATGCCCAGACGGCGGCGAAATGTTTCACCTGGGAGGAGTCGGAGTTTGCGCTCGGCGATGTCGCCGCGCTCGCCCAGGTGCTGGCCGAACCCGCGCAGGCAGTCGGTCGCGCCCAAATGCAGGGTGTGTTTGCCGTAAATGCCGTTGGCCTGGTCGATCACGCGGGCAAGCTCGCGGCTGCCGCGCGCGCGGTCGGCGTCCTCAAAGAGGTCGAGCTGCATCTCCCGGTCGGGCAAAAGTTCCGCGAGGACGAGCCCCGTCTGCCGGTACTCGACGCCCGCTGCGAACAGACGGTCAAAGAGCCGCGAAACGACCGGCGCGATCTCGAGCGTCGATGAGGTTGGCCGCGTCAATCGCGTCTCGATCCCCCGCCCGTTAAAGTCCCGGTCCGTCAAATACACGCTCACCCACCCGGCCTTGAGTTTGTGCCGCCTGAGCCGGATAAAAGCCGACTCCGTATTACGCAAAAGCTGCGCCCGCACGAAGTCGCGGTCGGCGGAGGGCGGTGTGAAGGTCTTGGTCTTGCCGAGCGTGAATCGATTGGGGCGCTGCTCGAGCACGATCGGGTAAACGGCCTCGCCCCGCAGTTCGTGCCAGAGCTCCGTCCCGATCTTACCCAGAAGCTTCGCGGCGAACTCGCGCGGCCGGCTGATGTAATCGAGCACCGTCCGCACACCGCGCTTGGCGAGGAGCGCGACGGAATTCGGCCCGAACCCGCAGACGCGCTCCGCCGGGACGCGTCCCAGGTACTCAACAAGCTCGCTTTCGCCGCGAACGGTGACGAAGCCGGCGGGCTTGATCTCTTTGGAGCAGATCTTGGCGATCGACTTCGACGGCGCCAGACCGACAGAAACGGTGAGTCCGAGCTCCCCTTCGACAGCGGCCTTCATCTGGAGCGCGATCTCCTCGTAAGACGTGTGGTGGACGCGCCGCATACCGGTGATGTCGGCGAAGGCCTCGTCGATCGAATATTCTTCGACGTCGGGCGTGAATCGCCTCAGGATGTCGTAAAGCCGCCGGGAGTAGATGCTGTAGGATTCGTAGTCGCTGGGCAGACAGATGAGTTGCGGGCAGATCCGCCGCGCCTCAAAAAGCCGCATCGGGCGCTTCACGCCGAGGGCTTTGGCTTCGTAACTGGCGCAGGCGACGATCCCGCGCTCCTTGCCGGTGATAAGGGGCTTGCCCTTGAGCTCCGGGTTCAGCGACTGCTCGACGCTGGTGAAAAAAGCGTCACAGTCGACATGCAGGACCGCGCGCCGTCCTACTTGTAGCGGCGTATGCACGAAACGACCACTCCGCCGATCTTGAGTTCGTGCTTGGGGGTGATGACAGGGTATTTGGGGTTGGCCGGCACCAGCCGCACGCCTGAGCCGCGCTTCTGGTAATACTTGAGCGTCCATTCGCCGTCGACCTGCGCGATCACGATGTCGCCGTCCTGCGCCGCGCGGCCGCGCTCGACGATTACGAGGTCGTCCGGCCGTATCCCCGCGTCGATCATCGAGTCCCCCGTGACCTTGATCAAAAAACTCTGCGCGCGGTTACGGACGAGGTAGTCGTCGAGGCTCAGCGTGTCGACGAGCTCTTCTTCAGCGGGACTGGGCCAGCCGGCCTGGATGGAGCCCAGGTGCCGGATGCCAAACGAACCGTCGGTGAGTATGCGGCCGCTGCGGTCTTTGCGGACCAGCCCTTTCTCGACGAGCTGAGCGACGAGCCAATGCGCGGTATTTTTGGATTTGTACCCGAAGAGCCGCCGCACTTCCTCGAAGCTGGGCGCGCGCCGCCGATCACGGATAAACCCGCGGATCTTCTGCACTGCATCATTCCAATTCACTCGGTGAGCCATGACCGGAATATATAGAACGTTCGTTCTAATGTCAAGAAGCGGGCGGGCGAACCGTTCTCAGATGCTCAGCGTGAACGCGATCGTCTGTTTGGCGAGGACGTTTTCTTTGCGGCGGATCTCCGCCTTGAGCGGCAGGATGTAGGCCTTGACCTTGCTGTAGGGAAAGATCGATGTCTTCCAGCTGGACCGGCCCAGCGTCACAACGACCGGGACCGAGCCCCATCCGCGCGACGTGTCCCCGTGCCGGTTCTTGATCTCCCGCGACTGCGCGATCGGGAGCGTGACAAAATACCAAGCTGCCGTGCCGCCACGCCAGATCCACACCTTTCCCCGAACGCGATAGATACGTTTCTTGCGATTGGCCGGGTCTGAGCGAAAATTGACCTTGAGATGGTTATTCATTTTGAGGGCCGTCACGAGCAGCTAAAAAGCCACCACCGCTCGCTCATGGCCTTGGACCCGCGGCGCGGCGTGCGCTCGAAGTAGAGCGTCATCTTCTCACCTGAGTCCGCCACGATCTCGAACCAGTGCTTGCGGATGTACCGGTCCGCGCTGCCGTTGCGGCAGGCACCCGTGTCGCGCCAGGTCTTCAGGACCTCGCGGACCTTGTAGCGCTTCTTACGCCAGTCGAACTCCCGAGGCAGCCCCGGCTCCCCCGACGACATCCGGGCGGTGTCGTAAGAGCCTTTGACCGGCCGGATCGCCTCGCTGACGAACCTTTCGTCTCGCATAAGTTCAGGCGGAGCGATCAAGCTGGATGATCTTGA
>CAZHID010000043.1:11757-12104 GCA_964532445.1 uncultured Planctomycetia bacterium
CCCATCGATCGGAGCGTAGTAGATGATCAAAAAAACCGCGACCAGGATCACGGCCTTGAGACGGTCGTTCATAAGCCCATTATACGCCCGGAAGGGGCTGGTAGATTTGGAGACGGGAGCCGTAGCGGATGCCGGCAGATGACGCGTTTAGGCGGAGCGATCAAGCTGGATGATCTTGATCTTCGATTTGTGGCCCGATCGGACGGAGACGCGGGATTTGGCAACGTCCCAATGTTCAGCCAACGCCCGAACGACAGCATCATTGGCGCGGCCGTCGATGGGCTTGGCCCGAACCCAGAGAACGATCTCTCCGGTCTCGAGGACTTCGACTTTATCCCGGGAAGACC
>CAZHID010000044.1:0-1960 GCA_964532445.1 uncultured Planctomycetia bacterium
CAGACGAACGGGTCCATGTCGGCGAAAAGATACGAAGAGATGATCGCGAGGACGCCCACCGCGACCAGGAGCACCCGGACCGCACGCGACGAGACAAGGTCGGGCTGGAAGAACAGGAAGAACAGGAGCCCTTGGATCGCGAGGTAGGACCACATCAGCCCACCACCCGGTTGCGGCCCGCGCGCTTGGCCTCGTACAGCCGCTGGGCCGCTTTTTGGATACGCTCGTCGCGGGTCACCCGGGCCTCCGGGTTGGACGCGACCCCGAACGACATGGTGATGGTCCTTGTTTCGCGGCGCAGTTTGAACGGCCGCGCCTCGATCGACGCGCGCAGCGCTTCCGCCGCTTGGACGGCTTCGCGCGCCGATTTTTGGGGCAGGATCAGGATGAATTCCTCGCCGCCGTAACGTCCCACGATGTCCGTCGGTCCGGTCCCCGCCTTGAGGATGTCGGCGACGCTGCGCAGGACGAAGTCGCCCGCGGTATGACCGAATTCGTCGTTGTACTTCTTGAAAAAGTCGATGTCGGCCATCACGATCGAGAACGGCGTCGACAGCCGGACGGAGCGCTGGATCTCTTCCGTGACGCGCTCCTGGACGTAGCGCAGCAGGTAGCACTCGGTCAGGCTGTCCATGATCGAAAGCTCACGGGTCTTCTGATAGAGCAGGATGTTGCGGATCACCACCGCGCTCAAGTCCGCGACGATGTCCATGAGCCTCAGGTCATCGGTGTGGAACATGCCCGGCTCCTCGGCCGTGAGCCGGAGCACTCCGCAGACCGTGGACTTGGAAACGAGCGGCACCGCGCACAGCGACCGGTCCCGGGATTCCTGCGAGCCGTCCTTCAGGAAGCGGAAGTCGGTCCGCACATCCTCGATGAGGAGAGGCTGCGAGCGCTTGATGACCCATTCGTCGTACTCGTTGCCGCGTTTGGCTTTTTCCTCGCCCCCCTTGCGGTGCACCTGCGCGACCAGGCCCAGCCCCTCAACCGCCTCCTCGCTCACGTAGAGCAGGACCCGGTCAGCCTCAGGGACGAGGTCCGCGACTTCCTGCACGATCACACGGCCCGTCGCCTCGAGGTTTTCCGCGGATTTCAAATGGTCCGAGAATTCGCGCATGTACTGGAGCCGTTCGAGTTTGCGCGTCAGCGCCGCCAGGAGCCTCGAACGTTCCTCGAGCGCCTTCTGCGCGAGGTTCAAACTCTCCTGGATCTTGTCGCGCTCCATCATCTTGGCGAGCTTTTCGCGGCCGATCTTGTCGGTGATGTGCTTGAGCCAGAGATACAGGAGCGCGACCGTGACCACGTGCACGCCCATCCCCGGTTCGCCGAGGTCGAGCATCAGGTACGCCGCCAGGAGCGAGACCATCGCCGCGAAAATGATGAAAAGGATCCGGCCGCAAAGGAACCAGGTCAGGATCAGGATGATGTTGGAGAGGTACAGGTTGACGAGGACGATCTGGCGGGCGAAGTCGAAGTCTTTTTCAAGGATCGGAAGGTACGAGAAGAACAGGACGCTCCAGATCAGAAACGCCACGATCGGAAGGAAAAAGGAGGGAATGAGCGAAACCCTCGGCGGCATATCGGATGTCAGCCGGAGGCTTTAGACAATGGTTTCTTCGGTGCCGGCGTCGAAGAAGTGTCCGCGGTTCACGTCGAACACCATGTCGATGTCGGTGTTGGGGTCCACCTGGACCTGACCGGAGACGCGCGCGATGAAGCTCACCGTGCCGCGCTTCATGTAAACGAAGGTCTCCGAACCCATCGGCTCCACCACTTCGCAGACCGCCTTGATGATGTTCCCGGGGTTCGTGTCCGAGATGAAAAGTTTATCGTAGATGTCCTCGGGCCGGATGCCGAACAGGATCGGCTTTTCGGCGTACGGCATGAGCTTTTTCTCCCACTCATCGGGAACGCTGAGGCGAAGCTCCCCTGAAGCGAACACGAGCCCCTGACCCACCTT
>CAZHID010000044.1:2099-2486 GCA_964532445.1 uncultured Planctomycetia bacterium
CTCCATGCGCATCTGGACACGCATCTTCGCGTCGAGGTTGGACAGCGGTTCGTCGAACAGGAAAACGATCGGCTTGCGGACGATCGCGCGGCCCACCGCTACGCGCTGGCGCTGACCGCCGGAGAGCTCCTTGGGCTTGCGGTCCAGGAAAGTGTTGAGCCCCAGGATGTCCGCGGCTTCCTTCACGCGCGCCTCGATCTCGTGCTTCGGGAAGTTGCGCAGCTTGAGCGCGAACGCCATATTCTCTTTGACCGACATATGCGGGTAGAGGGCGTAGTTCTGGAAGACCTTCGCAATGTTGCGGTCCTTCGGGGGGACGTCGTTGACGAGCTTGTCGCCGATGAAGACCTTGCCCTCCGAGATCCCTTCGAGCCCGGCGATCATGCG
>CAZHID010000044.1:2496-11445 GCA_964532445.1 uncultured Planctomycetia bacterium
CGAGGACGAGCAGCTCGCCCTTCTCGATGCCGAGACAGCAGGACTTCACGGCCTTCACGCCGTTCGCGTAAATTTTGGATACGTCAACGAGGCTCACCTGTGACATGGGCGGGGGTCCTATCTGCTTTTCTTCCGCGGGGCGGATCTGGAGGTGGCGGGTGACTTCTTCAGCATCGCCGCAAAATAAGCGAGTCTGGATTTGAGGTCGCGGCGGTGGATCACTTGGTCCAGCCAGCCGTGCTCGAGCAAGAATTCGGAGGTCTGGAAGCCGTCGGGTAATTTTTGACGGATGGTCTGCTCGATGACGCGCGGGCCGGTGAAGCCGATGAGCGCGCGGGGTTCGGCGACGACCAGGTCGCCGAGCGACGCGTAGCTGGCCATGATGCCGGCCATCGTCGGGTTGGTCAGCACGGAAATAAAAAGCTGTCCCGCCGCGTGATGGCGCGCGAGCGCCGCGGAGGTCTTGGCCATCTGCATGAGCGACAACGCGCCTTCGTACATGCGCGCGCCGCCGCCCGACCCTGAGACGATGATGACCGGAAGGCGCTTCTCGGTCGCGAGCTCGATGGCGCGGGTCAGCTTTTCGCCTACGACGGAACCCATCGATCCCATGATGAACCGGGAATCCGTGACTCCGAGAACGACCTTCTGCCCTTCCATCTGCGCTGAACCCGTGACAACAGCGTCCCGGAGACCCGTGCGGGCGCGCTCTTCCTCAAGCTTGTCGACATAGGCTTTGGGGCCCTGGAACTTGATCGGGTCCACGGAGCGGACATCGTCGTCCATTTCTTCAAAGGTCTTCGCGTCCGCCAGGCTTTCGACGCGTTCATAGGCGCCCAACGTCATGTGGTAGTCGCACTTGGGGCAGATACGGAGGTTCTCTTCGAGCGCCTTGTTGTAGATGATCTCTGAACAGGCGTCGCACTTGGTCCAAAGACCCTTGGGAATGTCCTTCTTCCGATCGCTTTTGGCGGTCGAAATCTTGACGTTCTCGGGGGATCCCGTCTGCGGTTTAGGTTGGGTTTCTGCCATGAGTGGAGCGATTTTTATCATCTTTTATAATCCGAGGATATTAGCATAAGACCCCCTGTGCTTCAAGGAAAGTTCAGCCGGTTCTATTGATTTTAATCGATTAACAAGGGGCGGAAAGGAATCTTAGGGAAGATGAGTGACGCGGGCGATCGGAGAAGCCTGGGGCTTGGCGATGAAGTATCCCTGACCCCAGTCGACCCCCGCGTTCTTGAGGTAGCTCCACTCGGCCTCGGTCTCGATGCCCTCGGCGATGGTCGCCGCCCCCATGCTCTTGGCGAACACGGATAGCGAAAGGACGATCTTGCGCTTGGCATCGGAAGCGTGGATGTCGCGAATGATGGATTTGTCGAATTTGATGAAGTGAGGCTTGAGCTCGGCCGCTTCCCGCAAGCTCACCGATCCCCCGCCCGCGTCATCGAGCGCCAGTTGGATGCCGCGGGAACCCAGGTCGTCCATGACCTGCCGCAGCTGTGCGGACTGACGGACCAGCGACTGCTCGGTGATCTCGATGACGATCCTGCGGGTGTCAAAAAAACCTTCGTTCCAGATCTGCTCCAGACATTGCGGGTCGAGGAGCGTTTCGCGGTTCAAGTTCACGAATAATTTGGTCTTGGGCGGCAGCAGGGTCGCTGAACGAAGGACGTTGACCGCGCACGCGACGTCCAGCTCCCGGATGAGGTCCGCTTCGCGGGCGGCCTGGAACATCCGGACCGGATCGATGGGCTTGCCGTCGATCGAGACGAAGCGGGACAGCGCTTCATGTGCGCGCACGGCGCCTGTCCAATCCACGATCGGCTGATAATGGGCTTCGACCGCGCCGGAATGGATCGCCGCCGCGACGGACATCAGGAGCTCCGAGGCCGGGTGGCGTCTCTTGGACGGGTCGATGTTCATCTGAAGCGCGGGCCGTTTGCCGCCGACCTCGAAGCTCACCGGCGACAAAAGGTCACGGACGCTGGTTCGGCGGTCCTTGAGGTACGCGCTATGGGGGTAGCGCTTCAAAAATCGGTGCATCTGTTCGCAGGTCCGGACCACTTCAGCGATGTGGCGGAACGGGACCTTCTCGTTCGTGACGATCGCGATGGAGAGCGTGACCACGCCTTCGGTGCACCCCTCATCAACGGAGCCGGAGACGCCTCCGAGCCGCGACTCGAACTGCTCGATGACCCGCTCGGCGAACTCGACCGCCTTGTCCGGCGGCAGCGTCACGACGAAGTCACGGTCGCCCAGGTGGCCGACGAAGCCGCGGCCCGGCGCGGGACGGCCGTAGATCTCGGAAATGATGTCCAGCGTCCTGCGGACCAGCGCGTCGCCGCGGCGCGGGCCAAAAGTACGGTAGTAATAGTTGAGCTGTCTCAGGTGGACCGCGCAGATCGCGAAAGGCTCTTCCTTTTGGATGATCACTTCCATGCGTTCCACGCTGGAACGGCTGCCCGGAAGCCGGGTGAGCGGGTTCACGTCCAGCGCGTGGACGCTCGTCTCGATGATCTCGCGGATGTGGTACCAGAGAGCCGAAGGGGGTTCGTCGCGCGACAACACGCGGTCAGCTCCGCTGTCGGGCAGGTCCGCGGCGGCTTCGGCGAGATCGGTGAGCACGATCACGGGGATGTGTTCGAGCACGGCGTCGGACTTGAGTTGCTTGCAGATCTCAAAGCCGCCCACGTTGGCGCGGCGCAGGTCGACCAGCACCAGATGCGGCATTTCGTCATAGACCGAAAGGACCAGATTGGAGATATCCGGGAGCGGGACGTAACGATACCCCTGGTCGGCACCCAGCTTCTCGAGCTCCTCGAGCACAGCGGGATATTTGGTGTGGATCAGAATTTTATATTCGTTTTGCATCCTGGGGCCTTGATTCGAACGACCTGACAAAGTATGCCCGCCGCGCGAGCCCGATTCAATCCCGGACCTTAAAAACGAAGAGGGTCATGTCGTCATGCTGAGGCGCGTCGCCGACGAACTGGTCGACGGCCTTCAGGATCTCCGCGCAGATCCCGGACGCGGGAAGCGCGCGTGCCCTGATCGCGGCCTCCAGGACCTTCTCGATCTCGAAGTCCTGCGCCTTGCGGTTGCGCGCCTCCGAAATTCCGTCCGAATACATCAGGAACACGTCCCCCGCTTCCAGCGGGACCTCGAGGTTCGCGAAGTCCACGTCCCCCATGAGGCCGATCGGCATCCCCCCATCAGGCGAAAGCTGGTCGGAAGTCCCGTTCGCGCGGATCCTGGCGACCGGCATATGACCGCCGTTGGTGATCGTCATCTTACGCTCTTTGAGGTCCACCACGGCATAATTCATCGTCACGAAAAGCCCGCTGGAATCCCCCTCAGAGATCCCGTTGTTGAGCCGCTTGAGCGTTTCCGCCGGGTCCAGACCGACGGCCGCCGCACTGAACTTGAATTCGGCGACCGAACGGGCCATGAAAAGCGCCGCGGGCATCCCCTTGCCCGACACATCCCCGCACATGAGGCCCAAATGCCCCTCATCCAGCTTGAGGGCCGCGTACAGATCACCGCCGACGTGTTTGGCCGGCCGCATGAAGACATCCATCTCGTACCCTTCCGTTTCCGGCAGGCTCGACGGCAGGAAGCTCCGCTGGATCTTGCTGGCGATGGAAAGCTCCGCTTCCAGGAGCTCGCGCTTGCGTTTCTCCTGCATCGTCCGCAGCACGATCGATGAAAGGTAGATGCCCCAGTACAGGACCGATGGATAAAAAAGGTCAGCCCAGGTTTTGCCCCAGATAAACAACGCCGTGTTGAGCGCGAAAAAAAGCGTCCACACGCCGACAGACGCGGCGGCGGCGAGCGCGAGCCGCTTGACCCGCGAAAGCGCCCATCCGGCCCAGCCCAAGAGGACCGCGGCCAGAAGGTTCAGCCACCTGGGAAGCCGGGTCATGAAGTCGGCGTCCATCACGTTCTGAAAAAAATCAGCGTGCACCCCGACCTGCGGGTACAGCGGGTCCACGGGCGTCGCGTTGATATCGTGCGTGGCGGTCGCGGTGAGACCGACGATGCAGACCCTGTCCTTGAGCTTGTCGAGGTCGAAGGAGGGCTTTTCCCCCATCAACTCCTGCCGGTAAGCGGCGAGGATCTGCAGGTAGGAGGCGTGTTCGAAGGCCTTGCTCCAGCGCCCGTGGAAGCGCACCAGCGTTTCGCCGCGCTCGTCGACCGGCACGCGCGCCTTGTCCCCGAGCAGGATCGCTCCCGGTTCGAACCGGACATCGCTTTCCTTGACGCCGAGGCGGTCCATGGCCAAGAGGAGCCCGAGATGGAAGCGGGGCTGGCCCTTGTCCCAGATCACGGGCGGCAGGCGCCGGCGTTTGCCGTCCGGGTCCACGGTGATATTCACATGGGCCACTCCGGCCGCCGTCCCCTTGAGGCCATCCAGCAGCGACGCCAACACCCCTTCCGAGACCGGCCGGCCCTTTTCCGCCTTGGGCGCGTGCATCGCTTCGCAGAAAAAAACGCGGCCGAACTTCGACGCCGATGCCGCGAGCGCCCCATCGGAGGCGGAAGGCTCGGCGAACAGGATATCCATGCCGACCGAGGAGGCGGCGCGCGCGTTCAACACGTCCATGAGCACCGCGTGGTATTCACGGTCGAACGGCCAGCGGCCGATGGATTCGAGCGCGTCGTCCCAGATGTCGATCAGAAGTACGGGAGAGTCCGAGGCGGGAACGGAAGAAAGGCGGCAGCGCCAGTCGTAGGCTTGTAGCTCATAGATCTCGAAGGCGCGGTTCCAGGACCCCGCACAAGCGGCGGCAATGGCCAGCACCAAAAAGACGGGGGGCGCGGCAGCCGCGGCGCGGCGGGCCGGCTGCTTGATCCAACCCGGCCAGGACCATGAAGCGGGCCGGAACTTGATCACGAGCGCTCCCGGCAGGCGGCCGTCAGCGCGAGATCACTTTTTATTGGAAAAAAGAACAAAGCCGCCCTGCTTCGCGTCGGATCCCGAGGGACCGGAAACGCTCTTGCCTTCCCGGGCGAGGATCTCTTCGCGGGCTTTTTGCTCCAACGCCTTGAGCTTGGCCTTCTTGAATTCCCGCTCCGCGCGCGCCTTGGCCAGTTCTTCGGGGGAAAGTTCCTTGCCTTTGGCCAGGACCTTCCAGGGATGATGGCGAACGTCCTCGCTGAACTCGGCAAAGTACTCCGAAGTGACCTCGAGGTTGCTCATGATGCTGTCCAGCTTGGGACGGTTCTTGGACAGGATCCCGTCCAGGTTGGTCAGGACGCCCATCACCTTGGGCTTGGCTTCGACCAGGAGACCGTTCGCGTTGACCGCGAGCTCACGGAATTCCTTCATCGTCACCGTCGCCTCATCCATGGCCTTGGAGGCCTTTTCCATGAGCTCGTCGAAGTTCACGGGGTCGCGCGCCAGGATGCTCCCGCCGGCCTCGACGAACTCCGCGCTCACGCCCGGCCGGATCTCGACGTACTTCTCGCCCATGAGACCCAGCGAGCTCATCATCGCTTCCGCGTCCTTGCGCAGCTTCACGCTGGATTCGACCCAGAGCACCGCTTCGACCGCGGTCGCCTCCTCAGTGTAAACGAGCTTCACGTCGCGCACCTCGCCGACTTCGACGCCGGCCAGACGGACGGGGGCGAACTTCTTGATGCCCGCGGCGGACGTGAACCGGGTGGATACGGTGTAGCCCTTCGGCTTCACGCCGATGTCGCCGGTCTTGAAAAAGATCCCTGTCAGGACCAGCAAGGACCCGACCACCGCGATGCCGGTTTTGATCTCATTGGATAACTTGGCCATATGCGCTTCTAGCTCCTTGGTTAGTCCCGGGTCAAACTCTCGAGATAATTCTGTCCCTGCTGAACGAACTGGACGGGCCCTTCGGCCTCGCCTTCCACGAATTGTTTGAGGGTCGGATTCTTGGACTTGGCGATCTCGTCCGGCGTGCCGAGCTCCAGCACCTCGCCGCGGTGCAGCATCGCGATGCGGTCGGCGATGCGGAACACGCTCTTCATGTCGTGGGTGACGACGATCGAGGTGATGTGGAGCTTCTTGGAAAGGTCCATGATGAGCTTGTCGACGACCGCGGTCATGACAGGGTCCAGTCCCGCTGTGGGTTCGTCGTAGAACACCACTTCGGGATCCATCACGATCGCCCGGGCAAGACCCACGCGTTTGCGCATGCCGCCCGACAGCATCGAGGGCATCAGGTGTTCGAAGCCCGTGAGCCCGACGAGCTCAAGCTTCATTTTGACGACGATGTTGATGACAGCCGGGTCCAGCGCCGTGTGCTCCTTGAGAGGCATCGCGACGTTCTCGCCGACCGTGAGCGAATCGAACAGTGCCGCGGACTGGAACAGCATCCCGAACTTGAGGCGGATCTTGTCCAATCCTTCTTCGTCCAGTTTGCTCAGGTCCTGTCCCATGAACACGACCCGCCCCTGATCGGGCTTGGTCTGTCCGATGATATGGCGCAGGAGCGTCGACTTACCGCAGCCGGACCCGCCCATGATGACCATCGTCTCGCCTTTGCGGATGTCCAGATTGATCCCGCGAAGCACCTGACGGCCGCCGAACGTCTTGTGCAGGTCCTCGACCCGGATCATGGATTCGCCGGGCTGATAGGTCTTTTGTTGGCTCACCCGCTCCCCCTTACCCTTAGTTGCCCGTGAAGTAAAAAGCGGCGGTCAGGATCGCGTCCGCCAGAATGATCATCACGAAGGACAGAACGACCGACTCGGTCGTCGATTTGCCGACGCCTTCGGCGCCGCCTTGAGTGTTCAGGCCCCGGTGACAGCTGATCATGGTGATGATGATGCTGAAGACCCAGCCTTTGAGGAGGCCGGTCAGGATGTCTTTTTTGACCAAAAAGTCGAACGTGGTGTCGAGGTAAAGGCCGGGGCGCAGGTCCAGGTAGGTCGTCCCGATCACCATGCCGCCGAGCATCCCGGCGACGTCGCCCAGGATCACGAGACACGGGAGCATGATCATGAGCGCCACGAAGCGAGGGACCACAAGGAAGCGCACGGGGTTCAGCGCGAGCGTCTCGAGCGCTTCGATCTGCTCGGTCACCTTCATGGTGCTGAGCTCGGCCGTGATAGCCCCGCCCCCCCGGCCCCCGCTCACCAGCCATGTGAGCCCCCGCCCCAACTCGCGCGCCATCGAGACAGCGACCAATGCCGCGACGTAGATCGTCGCGCCCATCCGCTCGAGCTGGTACGCGCTCTGCATGGCCAGGACCATGCCCATCGAGAAACAGACGAAACAAACGATCAGAACGGAGTTCACCCCTCCGAACACGGCCTGCACGGCCGTGTATTCGATCGACAGCGGTTTTTTCTTGAAGGGGCCGGCGAAGATCCAGTACAGCGTCTGCAGGAACAGGCTGACGATCTCGCTGATCTGCCGGACCACCGAGAGGACCGACCCCCCTATCGCGGACAAAAAACCGGTCATCGTTATTTGAACTTGGCGATGGCGGTCGCGTCGTCGGGGTAGATTCCGAACAGCTTATCGAGCTTCGTGATCTCGAAGAGGCTGCGGACCTTGTCCGACAGGTGCGTCAGATACAGCGCGCCGCCCTTGGAGCGGGCTTTCTTGAGGACCTCAACGAGCGTCGCCAGCCCGGAGCTGTCGACGTAGCCGACCTTGCCCAAGTTGATCACCACTTTGGAGTTGGCGACCTTTTCCATTTCCTTCTTGAGCTGCGGAGAGGTGGAGATGTTGATCTCCCCCTCGATCGCCGCGACGGCGACCCCATTGGTCTCGGTGATCTTGATGTCCATCGGTCTTTTCTCCTGTCCTGTTCGGTGCTGCCGGTCGTTGGGTGATGTCAGTTCTTTAAACGCTTTGTGATCTCGACGGTGTTGCCATTGGGGCCGTAATCCAGACGGTCCATCAGATGTTTCACCAGATAGACGCCGCGGCCGCTGTAAGCCTCGATGTTGTCGCACATCGTAGGGTCCTTGAGACGGTCCACATCAAAACCTTTGCCCTGGTCCTGGACGGAGATCTTGAGCTCGCGCCCCCGGTAGCTCACCGTGACCCGGACCGGGACCTCACGGCGGTAGCCGTTGCCGTGCTTCATCGCGTTGATCAGGATCTCCTCAAAGCTCAAACGCAGGTCGAAGCGGTCCGACTCGTTCAAATTGAGCTCGCTGAAAAAATCGAACACCCGCCGTGTGGCCTGGGGGATCTCCTCCAGAGAGCTCGGAACGTCGAACTGAAGCGTCTGGAGCGTGTCGCCGCTCATGCGCCCTCTACCTTTCGGCTACCTGACCCATGCCGCGGTATTTGTCGTACCGCTCGGACACGAGATCCGCTTCGGACTTCTCTTGAAGTTCGGGAAGCGTTTTAAGGATGGTCTTTTTGAGTTCCTGCGCGGTCGCGGCGGGATCGAAGTGCGCGCCGCCAAGCGGTTCCTTGACGATGCCGTCAATGATGCCGAGTTGGAGCAGGTCCTTCGCCGTAAGCTTGAGCGCGGCCGCGGCCTCGGGCGCCTTCTTGTGGTCCTTCCAAAGAATGGCGGCGCAACCTTCAGGAGAAATGACGGAATAATACGCGTTCTCGAGGACGAACATCCGGTCGGTGACACCGATGCCCAACGCGCCGCCCGAACCGCCCTCGCCGATCACGAAGCCCATCGTGGGAACGCGCAGGTCGGTCATCTCGCGCAGATTCAGCGCGATCATGTTCGCCTGGCCTCGCTCTTCGGCCCCGACCCCCGGGTACGCGCCCGGCGTGTCGATCAGGCAAATGACGGGAACGCCGAATTTGGCGGCAAGGTGCATCACACGCATCGCCTTGCGATACCCTTCCGGGTGGGCGCTGCCGAAATTGCGGAAAATGTTCTCCTTGGCGTCCCGGCCCTTTTGGTGCCCGAGCACGCAGAACCGCTTGCCGTCCATGTGACCGAATCCCGCGATGAGGGCCTTGTCATCAGCGAACGCGCGGTCACC
>CAZHID010000045.1:0-11309 GCA_964532445.1 uncultured Planctomycetia bacterium
GTACCTTGACGATCAACTCGGCTTCCTTGACCCTCAGGACGGGGCTGAGTGGGTTGCCGTCGTTTGTGGTGGTTGCACGCACCGTCACCTTGTAGTCAGTGCCAGTCACGCCGCCCGCGTAGAACCACACCTTCACGACGCGCTTGGTCGGCAGCAAAATGGACTCGCGCAGATAACCGTCATCGACTTTGACCGTCTGACCGCCTTCCAACGCCACCTCATGACCATAGATGCCTTCGAGCTTCGGCCCCAAGCCCGCCGCGGTGCCGGGCGCGTGGCAAGTCGCGCAGCGCATATCCTGGAAGATCTTGGCGCCGCGTTCCACCATCGAGACCTTGGGTCCGGCCGCGGACATGTCCTGACCCGACAGCCACTTGGCATAGTCTTCCGGCTTCATCACGATGACCTTCCCGATCATCCGGGAGTGCTCGGTGCCGCAATATTCGGCGCAGAACAGATGATACTCACCGGGCTTCGTCGCCTCGAACCAGGTCTGGACATAGCGTCCAGGGACCACGTCCGTCTTCACGCGGAACGCGGGGACATAAAAGCTGTGGATCACGTCCTCGGAAGTCAGCGTGATCTTGACCGGTGTGCCCATCGGGACGTGAAGGTCATTGATCTCGCGGCGGCCGTCCGGATGCTGGAACTTCCACATCCACTGCTTGCCGACCCCGTACATCTGGATCCCGTCCTTGGGAGGATGAAAAATGTAGAAATAAACGATCGTTCCCGCGGCGAACATCGTGAGCACGATGACCAGAGGCACGGCGATCCAGATCACTTCGAGCAGGTGGTTGCCCTCGATCGGCTTGGGGCGCTCGGACTCCGAACGGCGGCGGTATTTGATCGAAAAATACATCACCAGGCCGTAGATGAGCGCCGTGAAAAAAACGGTCACCGCGACGATATAAAGGTAGACCATGTCCACCGCCAAAGCGGCCGTGGAAGCTTGCGTGGGAAGTAGGTTCAAACCGAACAGGATCATTTTTTACGCTCTCTTCTTATCATCAGGATGATCGCGGCCGCCATACCCAGGATCGTCAGGACCCCGGCGGTCCTCACCAGCCGCATGATCATCAAGCTGTACTTACCGGTCACGGGATCGTAATGAAAACAGAACAAAAGGATCCGGTCCACCAGACCGCCGATCTTCCCCTTCGACGCCTCGACCAGCGCCAGCCTCAGGTCGCGCGCGGGGTACTCGATCCCGAAAAAATACCTCGCCAGCCGTCCTTCCGGCGTCGTCACATAGATCGCGCTGGCGTGCGCGTACTCTTTGGAGACCGGATCGTAAACGTACTTGAAGCCGGCGGCGTCCGTGACCCTGCGGATCTGGTCCTCGTCGCCCGTCAAAAAGTGCCAGCCGTCCCCGGTCCCCTTGCGGTGGTACTCCTTGAGGTAGACGGCTTTTTTCTTGGCCGCGATCTCCGGAGTTTCGTCCGGGTTGATGCTGATCGCGACGATGTCAAAGTCCTTGCCCGGTGTCAGCGTCACGCCGTTCAGCACCCGGACCGTGCCGTTCAGCACCAGCGTGCAGAGCATCGGGCACTTATAGTACACGAAGGCCAGGAGCACCGGCCTTTTGCCGTACAAGTCTCCAAGACTCACCGTCGCGCCCGTCGAATCCCTGAACACCGCGTCCAGCGGAAGCTGCGCGTCGAGCTTCTGCTCGATATCGACTTTCGAGAGCGGTGAACCGGCCGCCGGCGCGGCGTGCGACGGAAGTCCGGTCTCCGGCTGAGCCTGCAGCGCCGCGGAGGCCGCTGCCGCTTGAAGCAGGAATGCCGCGCCCAAGAGGGCCGCGGCCTGCCTATTCACGGGACTCGAGTCCGCCCTCGGAAAGGACCCGGTCGATCGCCTTGTCGAGCGGAATACGGACCGTACCGGCCTGCCGATCGACCCAACCGTAAGAATTCACTTTTTCTTCCTGCTCAGCACGGAACTTGGTCAGGTCCTTGGCTTCAGTGACCTGCAGCCGGAGCGCGCCGGCCGGGATATCCGCCTTGACCGCCATCGGATGAGGCGCGGGGTCCATGGCCTTCCGTCCCATCTCAAAAACCCGGTAAATACCGAACCCCGTGATAAAACATCCCACGGTAAAAACCGCCATGACCACCGTGAAGATCACGATAGGCTTGGCCTTCGCGTCGGTCGTTTCGTAGCCGGGGTTCCCATTCCCCTGTCCGCCGTGGTTCCCATGACCGTGATCGCCGTGATGGCTCATGATGCCCTCCGGAGCTGATACCCGAACGCCGCCATCCACAATCCCGCGATAGCGACCGGCAGCGTGAGGTAGAGCCAGCTCAGGTCGCCGGCGCCTTTCACGAAGCCCGGCGCCACGGTCCAGATCTGATCGATCAGGCGGACGGCCAGGATCCAGATGGCGACGCGGCTCAGGAAACGCACGTTCTTCTTGATCATGCGGTTCAAAAGCAGGAAGAAAGGAATGAAGAAGTGGAACAGGATGAGACCGATGCCCACCCACTGCCAGCCGCCGCGGTACCGGGGCAGGTACCAAAGGATCTCTTCGGGCAGGTTGGCCGACCAGATGATGAAGAACTGTGAGAAGTTCATGTACGCCCACAGCATGACGAGCGCGAGGGCGAGATTGCCGAGGTCATGATAACCCTGGACGGTCTTGGGGTCCTTCTCCCCGCCTTCGCGGACCTCGATGCCGGAAAGGAGGATGAGAAAAGCGATCGCTCCGAGCGCGTTGCCGATCACGGTCATGATGCCAAAGATCGTCGAGAACCACTGCGGAGTGAGCGACATGCCCCAGTCGAAGGCCGCGAACGTGGACGCGAAGATGAAAAGCAGCATCCCGAGGCCGCAGACCAGCTGGAGGTTCGTGCGGGATTTTTCGTCATGGCCGCCGTTCCTGCGCGACTGGATCCGGACCAGCGCCGCGACGGCCGTCCAGATCAGGAAGAATACGCCGGCCCGGATGATGAAGCCGGGAGTGTTCAAATAGCCGACTTTTTTGAGGACCAGAGGGTCCGTGACGACGCCCGCGGCCCACGGGTAGATGCTTTTCAGGTTCAGCAGGACCGGGATGAAGAGCACGAAAAGCACCGGGAAAGTGCGTGTCGCCGACTCGGCGTACTTGCGGATCACGAGTCCCCAGCCGCCGGTGGTCAAGCCGTGCACGAGCAGGATCGCGAGCGACCCCAGCGGGAACATCGCCGTGAACAAGAAGCCGGTCAGGTAAGCGTCCCAGAAATGCTTGGGTTGGAACACCAGACCCAGGAGGCTGACGGCGGCGGCGACAAGACCCGTGAAGAAACAGACCTTGATGATCGGTTCGATCGGACCGGCGCACTTGGCGGCCTGAGCGCCGCATGCGGAGCCTTGTGTGGGAGCGTTGTGATGATCGTCGTGATGGGTCATAAGATAAACCTTTAGTGGTGCGCCCCGGACTTGCCGCCGGAGGTTTCGCTTGCCGGCGCGTCGAGTGCCTTGCGCTCGGCGTCCGTCAGGTCCGCGGCGGGTACGCCTTGGCTCGCCTGAAGCGCCCGGACATACGCGGCGATCGCCCAGCGGTCGCGCGGTTCGATCTCGGCGGCATAACCGTACATCCGGCCGAAGCCGTTCGTGATCACGTCATAAAAGTATCCGGCCGGCGCGGCTTTGAGCCGATCGATGTGGTACGAAGGCGGCACCGGGAATCCGCGCTGGACGACCATCCCGTCCCCTTCGCCCGTCCTGCCGTGGCAGACCGCGCAAAAGATGTCGTACCGCTCACGGCCGCGCTGGAGGAGCGGACGGTCCACCTTCATCGGGAATTCCGTGACGTGCTTCCCGTCGACCTTGCCCTCGAAGAAGTGCGGGTCCCGACGCAGCTGTCCTTGAGCGACCGTTCCTTCTTCCTGAGGCCGGGCCGACATGCCGTCGGCGAACAGATCGCTCGGGCGCAGGTTCTTGTACTTAGGCTGGTTCTGCATATCACGGGTGCAGCCCGAAAGCGCAGCGGCCGCCAGAAGCAGCGCGAGGACCGCGAAAACCGATGAGCGGGAACGGCGGGTGCTCATTATTCTTCTACCTCATAAACCGCGAGCGCGCCCGCGGACTTGAGCGCCGTTTTGACCGACTCCGAGTCGAACTTGGGGTCCGCCGACTCGACGCAGAGGAAAAATTTGTCCTTCGACGCCGCGTCGAATTCCTTCACGTTGAAGACCGGGTGGTACGGCTGCGGCAGACCGTTCAGAACGATCATCCCGACCACCGCGGCGAACGCGGCCGCGAGGATCGTGAGCTCGAACGTCACCGGCATGTAGGCCGGCCAGCTGAAAAAGGGCCGCGCGCCGTAGTTGAGCGGGTACGCCACGGTCGTCGTCCAGGTCTGGAGAGCGAAGCCGCCGACACCGCCGCCGATGCCCGCGCCGAGAATGATCCACTGGATCTTGGTCTTCGGCTGGCCGAGCTCGTCCGACAGACCTTCCATGGGAAAAGGCGTGTAAGCCTCCATCTTCGTGTACCCCTGACCGCGGACCTTTCGGATCGCGGCGATGAGCGTTTCCGGCTCCGCGAATTCGGCCATCACGCCGTGCAGGGGCTGGATCTGGGTTTGAGGGTCGGAGTGGCTCATAAATTAGTGGTGCTTCTTGCGATGATGCAAGAGCTCCTTCATTTCGAATCCGGCGACCATGGGCAACACCCTGATAAAGAGGAAGATCAGTGTCAGGAACAGGCCGATCGTGCCGATGAACGTGCCCCAATCCCACTCCGTCGGGTAATACATGTCCCAGGAGGACGGCATGAAGTCGCGGTGAAGGCTCGTCACGATGATGACGAAACGCTCGAGCCACATGCCGATGTTCACGACGATCGAGATGAGCCAGATCGAGAGCATGTTGAGACGGATGCGCTTGAACCAGAGCAGCTGCGGGATGATGCCGTTGCAAAGGATGAGCGCCCAGTACATGACCGCGTAAGGGCCGGTCATGCGGTTCCACATCATGAACGCTTCGAACTGGTTGCCGCTGTACCAAGCCATGAACGCTTCGATGATGTAACCGTAGAACACCATCCAGCCCGTGGCCAGCGTGATCTTGCCCATGTTGTCGATGTGCTTGTCCGTGATCATGTCCTTCAGGTTGTAGAAGTGACGGATCGGGATGAGCAGCGTGAGCACCATCGCGAAGCCTGAGAAGATCGCGCCCGCGACGAAATACGGCGGGAAAATGGTCGTGTGCCATCCGGGGATGAGCGACATCGCGAAGTCGAATGAAACGACCGTGTGCACCGAGAGCACGAGCGGAGTGGACATGCCGGCGAGGAGCAGGTAGGCCATTTGATGTCTCTGCCAGTGGGCGGCCGAACCGCGCCAGCCCATCGCGAGCATCCCGTAGATCATCTTGACGGGCTTGAAGACGGCCTTGTCGCGCATCGTCGCGAGGTCAGGAATAAGTCCGGTGTACCAGAAAAGCGCCGAAACGGTCGCATAGGTCGAGATCGCGAACACGTCCCAGATCAGCGGGCTGTGGAAGTTGGGCCAAAGACCCATCGTGTTCGGGTACGGGAACACCCACCAGGCGCGCCAGGGACGGCCCATGTGGAGCAAAGGAAAAAGTCCCGCGCAAGCGACGGCGAACAGCGTCATCGCCTCGGCAAAGCGGTTGATGGACGTGCGCCACTGCTGCTTGACGAGGAAAAGGATGGCCGAGATGAACGTTCCGGCGTGGCCGATACCGACCCACCAGACGAAGTTGATGATGTCGAAGCCCCAGCCGATGGGGTTGGTGATACCCCAGACACCGACGCCCCAGGCGAAGACCCAGCCGAGCACGGTGTGCAAAAGGCCGAATAGCGAGAACGCGATCAGAAAGCCGAAGATCCAGCCCTTGGAGTGCTTGGGATCGAGCGGGATCGACGCGGCCTTGTCGCTCAAAGAGGCGTACGTGTGCTGACCGGTCAGCACGGGCGGCTGGGCGTCGTGATCGTGATCAGCCATGGTGGCCTCCGGCGGCTTGCGAAGCTTCCGCCGCGGGTTCGAGTTCTGGGTTCGGGTTGCGCAGGCGCGCCAGGTACGACGTGCGCGGGCGCGTACCGAGATCGGTCAAAAGGCCGTAGTTCAGGCTGTCGGCCTTGTCCTTCGTCACAGCGGCGTTCGGATCCTTGATGTTGCCGAACGTGATCGCCTGCGTCGGGCAGGTCTGCTGACAGGCGGTGACGATCTCGCCGTCGCGGATCTCACGGTCGGATTTTTTCGCTTCGATGCGCGCGTGGTTGATGCGCTGGACGCAGTACGTGCACTTTTCCATCACGCCGCGGGAACGGACGGTGACGTCAGGGTTGCGCAGGAGCTTGAGGCTCGGCGCGTCGTCGACGAAGTTGTAGAAGTTGAACCGGCGGACCTTGTACGCGCAGTTGTTGGCGCAGTAGCGCGTGCCGACGCAGCGGTTGTACGCCATGTCGTTCAAGCCCTCCTGGCTGTGCGTCGTGGCGCCGACCGGGCAGACCGGCTCGCAGGGCGCGTTCTCGCAATGCATGCAGGGCACGGGCTGGTGGACCATGCGGGGGTTGTCGGCGGAACCTTCGAAGTAGCGGTCCACGCGGATCCAGTGCATTTCGCGGCCGTTCAGGACGTTCTTCTTGCCGACGACGGGGATGTTGTTCTCCGACTGGCACGCGACCGTGCAGGCGCCGCAGCCGATGCAGGTGTTCAGGTCAATGGCCATGCCCCACTGGTTCTCGCCCTTCAAATGGTCGTTCGACACGAACAGCGATTCATTGGGCTTGGGGTCGTGGACCAGGTGCTGGGCGAATTCGGGGTGCTTGACGTACTCGACGGCGGTCGCCTCGCGGACGAGGTGGCGGCCTTCCATGCTGCCGTGGTCCTGCGTCGAAGCGACGGCGGTCTTCTTGCCGGTGACGCCGACCTGCGCGCCGCGGATGAAGTCGGGTGAATCGCTCGTGCGGAGCGTGTAGGCATTGTAACCGGCACCGTCACCGACCTTGCCGGCGCGGGTGCGGCCGTAACCCAGATAGACCGTGATGGAATCTTCGGCGTGACCGGGAACGATCCAGGCCGGACCTTCGAGCAGACGCCCCGCCCGGTCGATCCAGAGGACCGACGACTTGGCGTAGCGTCCGCCGGCGTCGAGCGTGTCCAGCTCCCCGTGCTTGATGCCGAGCTTTTCGGCGGTGCGGGGCGAGACAGCGATGATATTTTCCCAGGTGATCCGGGTGATGGGCTTCGGAAGCTCCTGCAGCCAGGCGTTATTGGCCAGCGTGCCGGTCCCGATCGTCGGGTCCGGACGGAAGTTCACTTCGATGCCTTCGGGTGCCTGCGCCGCTTCGGTGCGTTTGAGATTCGGCTGGGCGGCAGGATCCGGGTTCTGTTCTTCGAACGCGGTCCCGGCGACGACGCCGTCGTGGAGGCTCTTGTCCCAGTCGATCGATCCGGCGGTTTTCCAATATTCTTTGACGCGGTCGTGGCCCGAAATGCCCGCCTTGCCTTCGAGGAGCGCGGCGAACTCAACGGCGCTCTTGCCGCCGTATAGCGGCTGGATGAGCGGCTGGACCAGCGTGACGGTACCGTCGAACGCGCGGGCGTCGCCCCAGCTCTCCAGCGCGTGCGCGGCGGGGATGTGCCAGTGGCAATGACGGCCCGTTTCGTCCTCGTGGGTGCCCAGGTGGGCGCGGAAAGCCGCGCGAAGGATCTTTTCTGAAAAGATCAGGTCCGCCGGCGCGTCATAAACGGGATTGGTGCCGATGAAATAAAGGTCGTCCACCTTCCCCGCTTCCAGGTCCGCGGCCAGTTCCTTGAGCGCGGCCGTCTGAGCTTGGGAAACGGGTTCGACCGTCTGCGTGTAGACGACGGTCTTGCCGTTGTTGCCGAGCGCGCGGTTGAGCGCGTGGGCGAGCGCGTGGACGGCGGCCGGCTGCTGATCGCCGACAACGATCAGCGAGCGGCCTTTATTGGCGCTCAAGTCCTTGGCGACAGCGGCGATCCAGCGGGACTCGGCCTCGGTGAAGTTCTGTGAGGTCCGGACCTTGATGCCCAATTTGCCGGCAACGGCGACAAGGAGATCTTCGATCTTTGAGGAAGCGAGCGGCAACCTATGGTCAGCGGAAGCTCCGGTGATGGTGGCGCTGCTCTCGACGGAATAAAGACGGTTCATCTTGCCGCCGAGGACCTTGCCCCCGCGCGCGCGGCGTCGGGAAGCGAATTCTCTGGCGTAGCGCAAGCTGCCGGGGCCTTCATGAAGGAAATCCGAATCGAGCGCCAGGATCACATCCGCTTTAGCGGCGTGGAACCGGACGGCGTAGTCGGCGCCGAAGAAACGGATAGCGCCTTCACGCGCGTTGTCACGGTTCACGGGACTGTACTGGATCCATTTGGCCTTGGGAAATTGCTTGAGAACGTCCGAAAGCTGGGCGGCCAGGGTCGGCGACACGACCGTTCCGGTCAGGATGCGCAGCCCCTCGCCTTCCTTCATACGCTGGATATCCGATCGCCGGGCGACAGCGGCGGCGAACGCGGTCCAGGTGCTCAGCTCGCCGTTGGCGAGGATCGCGCGGGAGCGGTCGGGGTCGTAGAGATCGAGCACCGAAGCCTGGGTCACGCTATCGGCAGCGCCCTGGCCGTCAGGATGCGCGGGATTGCCCTCGATCTTGGTCGGGCGGCCCATGTGGCTCTCGACGAGCACGCCGCGGGCGAAGCCGTTGAGCGTCACGGCGGAGGCGAAATAAAGCGGACGACCCGGAACGAGGTCCTCGGGCTGCTTGACGTAAGGAACGATCTTTTCGACGGGCTGTTTGGTGCAGCCGGCAAGCCCCGCGAGCGCGATCATCGAGCCCATGAGCTGAAGGAAGTCGCGCCGCGTCGTGCCGCGGTCCCAAACTTCCGGCTCATTCGGGAATTCGTGTTTGGCCCAGGCCTTGAACTCAGGGGTCTCGGCCGCCTGCTCGAAGCTGCGCCAATACTCCTGGCCGGTCTTGCCCTCAAGCTTTTTGCTCAATGCCGAAATGTCGACTGGATTGGGTTGTTCTTGTTCTCTCAAATTTGCCTCGTCGTCGCGATGACGCCTACCGGTGACACACCGAACAATCGGTGAGTTTCTTGATCTTATACTCTTTAACCAGACGCGCGCCCATCGTTTTTTGGTCTTCGCCGCTCTTCCAATGAGGGTCGAAGACGTGCTCCTTGGGCATGACAAAATTCTCGGGGTTCCGGTGGCAGGACAGGCACCATTCCATGTGCAGCGTGTTCTGCTTCATCATGAGAGGCATCTGGTCCACCTGGCCGTGACAGGTGGTGCACGAAACACCCTTGGCGACGTGGATGCTGTGGTTGAAATAGACGTAGTCGGGAAGGTCGTGCACCTTCACCCATTCGAGGGGCTTGCCCGTCCTCATGCTCTCGCGCACGGGCTCGAGCATCGGCGCGTCGGCGAAGATCTGCGAATGGCACTTCATGCAGGTGGAGGTCGGAGGAATGCCGGCGAAGGCGCCCTTTTCGACGCTCGTGTGACAGAAGCGGCAGTCGATGCCGATGCCGCCGACGTGATGCTTGTGGCTGAAAGGGACTTTTTGTTCGCGGGGAATGCCGACCTGGGTGTAATAAGGAGAGCGGGTCAACACGCCGCCCAATACGAGCAGACCGACGACGGCGCCCAACCCTCCGACGATGGAGAGTTTGGCGATGGTGTTGATGCGTTTAGGAAAAAGTTGGGCCATGTTTTATTTATAAAGAATACTAAGCAGTATATAGAAAAATATCGTGACATTCTACATGATTGTGTCCGGTGTTCCACAAAAAACGTCCGTTTTTTTCTTCTAAAACAGACTAAAGAAGTCCGATAAGGCGGTAAATGGACGCGTTTGGAGAGCGCTGGCGGAGAAGTATCAGGCGGATTGGCGGGCGAGGCGGGCGGCTTGGGCAAAAAGCCGGACGGCTTCACCGACGCTGACGCGGGCGATGGCCGGGAGCGTCATCAGGACCGGCAGCTCCGCCCTTCCCTCATTAAGGAAGGCGGCGTAAGCGTCCAGCGTGAGGCCTTCACGGCCGGGACCGATCAGCGAGCGGTGAAAATCAAAGATGCCCTGCAGGCCTGAGTCAGAGACCTCGATCTTGCGCAGACGGCTGATCGCTTCGGCTTCGCGCAGCGCCGGGGCGAACATCTGGACCGTGTGGCGGCCGTCCACGATCCCCGCGTTCTCGATCACGACCGCGCGCATCGGGGCCTGGCCGGCGGCGAGGCGGTCGGATTGGGACATCACATGGGTGCGGTCGGCGGCAAGGTATTCGGTCCCGGCGAGAGCGCGGTCGTTCATGAAAAGGGGCGACAGCCCGCGGCCGCCGGACAGTTTTTTCTGCTCAAGAGCGAAGTGTTCGGCGAATTCCGCCTTGGCCGCATCCGAGCCGACGAGAAGGATGCCGGTCGCGCTGTCGGACCGCGCCGCGGCGGCGGCCAGAGACCCCAAGCGAGGCTGACGGAGAGCGTCGGAACCGGTGAGCCCGTCCAGATGCAGGACGATGAGTCCCCGCTCCGCCGCGTTCGGCAGCGACTTGAGGTCCAATTTTTTCTGCGCCGAGTCGATGACGACGCGCTGGAGGTCCGCCCATTCTTCGGGCGAGACCCGGACGGTATCGGCGGAGGCGGTTGGTGACGAAGCCGCTGACGGACTGGAGATCGCCGGCCGGTCCTGAGACATCGGCTGACCGTCGACCGCCTGCTCCTCGCCGAAGACCTTGACGCGGAGCCGGCCATTCTCATCCCTGCGCATCTCGATCCAAGCAAGCCGGTCCAAGGCGATCTCGAACGCGGCTTCCGCCCGCGCGGCCGAAGCGACCGCAGCGGGCTGTGCCTGGGCAAGGCGCGCGCCGAAGTTGATCAGCCGGGCTTGCCAAGCCGCTTCAAGAGGTCCGTCCGCCGTCATGCGCGCGCCGGAAGGGGTCAGAGTGATGTCCAGCGTTTCGCCGTTGGTGACGCGGGTGCTGACGGAGCCGGGCTGACCATCGCCGGACGGGAAGCCGGATGACACCCACTCGTGCAGCAATGCCGGTGTCACCGCGGGATCCAGGTACAACCCCCGGTAATCGCCTTCGGAGTGGCCGGTCTTGAGATGGGCAAAAAGTTTTTCGTAGGACGCGCGGAACTGCCGGCGCAGGGTCCGCAGTGTCGCGGCCGTGTCCCCTTCGTTGCCGGCGGTGCGATCGTACAGATGATACTCCCCTGCTTTGGACGAAAGGATCTGATCCGCCGCAGGCGCGAGGTCGGCGGCCGCGAACTGGGGAGCGGGAGCGAAGGGCGACTCGGGTTTAAACACGACCTGATGCAAACGCAGGGTCACCACACGCG
>CAZHID010000046.1:0-7376 GCA_964532445.1 uncultured Planctomycetia bacterium
AAGGAATTGTTCGCGGGCCTTCTGATCTTTTTGTTGGCGCTGGGCGTGCGGCGCTTCATCACCGAGGTCAAAGGTTTGGCGGCGGCCGGGCTCGGCGCTTGGCGGCAGGCAGGGTGGGTCGAAAAGGTCCTGGCGGCGCTCGCATTGTCCGTGATGTTCTTTTCGCTGACCGGGGCCCTGGCGCCCGCCACCGGCCAGGACGAGCTCTGCTACCATCTGGTCCAGCCCCAGAACTACGTCCGCGCGCAGTCCGTGTACGCCGTGCCGTTCTCGGTCAACGCGCTCTGGCCTTACCTGACACACATGCTTTTCACGCTCGGAGTCCTGGCGCAGGGGGCCGAGTCGGCCAAACTTTTTCATTGGATCTTCTACGTTTTGACCGGCGCGGCCGTCTGAGCGTTCGTCCGCCGGTCCGCGGGAGGGCTGGCGGCCTGGTACGCGGCCGTTTTTTTCTGGATCACGCCGGCCGCCTTCGTTCAGAGCGGGTTCGCCTACATCGACAACGCGCTGGCCCTGTACGTGTTCCTCGCTTTTTACGCGGCGTTCGTGTGGATGCGCTCGGGTTCGGCGGGCTGGGCGTGGCTGGCCGGCATCGCGGCCGGTCTGGCGGCATCGGTCAAATTGATCGGCTTGTTCTCGGTCCTTCCGATCGCGGTCCTGGCCTCCGCCGCATGGTTCTCGCTCAAGGACCGCGCCGCGTGGACGGCGGGGATCCTAAGGATGGCGGCCGGCACCGCGGCCGCGGGTTCCGCATGGTATGTCCGCTCATGGCTCCTGACGGGAAACCCTGTCTATCCGTTCTACCCTCAGATCTTTGGCGGCACCGGCTTCGACGATCCGACGTACGTGGACGTGCACGCGCGCGGGTCGGGGCTCACGGCCTTCTTGGCGCTGCCTTGGGACGTGACCTTCCACCCGGAATGGTTCGGCGGCGAGGTGATGGGGCCTCTTTTTTTGGCGTTGGTGCCGCTGGCTTTTTTATGGCTCAAGCCGCGCGGCGCCGCAGTCTGGGCGGGCGCGGCGACCCTGGCTTACGCGGTGCCCTGGTTCATCGTGGACCCGAACATCCGCTTCTTTTTCGCCGCGTTCGCGTGGCTGGCGGTGATCGCGGGGCTGACATTCGACGCCTGGATGCGAAACCTTCAGGGGCCGGGGTCCGGACTGAGGCTGCAGCGGACGATGACGGCGGCGGTCTTGCTGGCCCTCGCTTCGGTCCAAGCTCTTTTTGCGGCGCACCACTTTGCGGATGAGGCGCGGCTGGTCCTGCTCGGAGGGGACCGTGAGAGTTATCTCAAGGAGAACGAGCGGAGTTGGGGGCCCGCGCAGGCGGTGAACCGGATGATGCGTCCGGAAGACTGGATCCTGTCCGTCGGTGAGGTCCGCGGGTTCTACTTCAAGTCCAAATTCACGCTGGCCGGCGACTTTGAGCGCATGACCTCGGACGACTTGGGTCGGATGGATGTCGGAACTTACGCCAACTATCTCAGGGACAATGGGTTCACCCATGTGATGCTGGCCGACCTGGGGACGCCCGCGGGACACGTGACCGTCACCGAGCGGATCGTGGCGGACCGCGCGGCCTCGGCGGCCCGGTTCAAGGACGAGCTCGTGGTCCGATCCAATGGCCGCTCCTACACCGTCTACCGGATCCTTCCGCCCTCCTGAGGGGCCTCGCACCATGGCGCAGCACCTCACTTGCCGGATCATCATCCTCAACTACAACGGGCGCGCGCTCTTGGAGCAATGCCTGCCGTCCATCGTGGAGGCCGCGCGCTTGAGCCGTTGCGGCGCGAAGGTCGCCGTGCTCGATAACTGCAGCCGGGACGAGAGCCGCGACTATGTCCTCAAGAACTTTCCTTCCGTCGATTGGGTGGACGCCCCCGCGAACCTCATCCTGTGTTCCTACAACGCTTACGCGGCGTCGATCCGGGAGGACGTGGTGCTTTTTCTCAACAACGACATCAAGGTGAACCCCGGCTTCGTCGTCGCGTTGGTCCGCGAGCTGGAAGCGGACCCGAAGGTCTTCTTCGCCGCGCCGCGCGGGGTCAATTTTTACACGCATCAGTACGAGAGCGGGAAGTCCCGGATGGAGTTCCGGTTCGGTCTGCCGTGGGGATGGACCATCCATCGGAACATCGAGTCGCCGGGACCGACGATGCAGACGGGCTTCGGGGCCTTCCGCAGGACCGAGTTCCTCAAGCTGGGCGGATATGACCCGATCTTTTTGCCCGGGACGGTGGAGGACATGGACCTGTGCTTCCGCGCGCACCGTCACGGGCGCACCGGCCGTTACTGCCCGGACAGCATCGCCTATCACATCGGCCAGGTGAGCTTCAAAAAGGAGTTCGGTTCGACCGGGATCCGCCGGATGAACCGCCGCAACCTCCATCTTTTTACATGGAAAAATATCCGCGACCCCAGGGTCTGGCTGGAATATGTCCTGTGCCTGCCGTTCCGGATGCTGGCCGATCTGCTGCGCGGCCGCTGGGAGCACATCGCCGCTTTCGGCGACGCGTTCGGCCGCCGGAAGATGCTCAAGGAACGGACCGGGGAGGACGGGCTCGGAGAGCCGACCGTTCAGGAGCGCGATATTTTCAGGACCTCAAAAAGCCTATGAGCCGGATCTCGGCCGTCATCATCGTCAAGAACGGCGCGTCCACGATCGCCCGCGCGGTCCGCAGCGCCGCGTTCTGCGACGAATGCATCGTGGTGGACTCGGGTTCCTCGGACGGCACGGCGGATATCGCCCGCGCGGCCGGCGCGGCCGTCACAGCCCGGCCATTCGACGATTTTGCCTCGCAGAAGAACTTCGCCGTGAGCCGCGCCTCGGGGGATTGGGTCCTTTCGCTGGATGCGGACGAGACCGTGGCGCCCGAACTGGCGGAGGAGATCCGCGCGGTGCTCCAGCGCGGGGACCGGACCGCGGCTTATGCTATTCGGCGCAAAACACGGCTCTTCGGCAAGGTCATGCGGTTCGGTGGCCTCCAACATGACGCGCCTACGAGGCTCTTCAAGAAGAGCAAAGCCCGCTTCGAAGGGATCGTTCATGAGCGGGTGCTGGTGGACGGTCCGGTCGGCCGCTTGCGGAACACGCTCGAGCACGCCTCGTTCCAGACCGTCGGCGAATATTGGGACCGGCTCCAGCGTTACACGACTTTGGAAGCGCAGCAGGCCTTGGAGGCCGATCGGGCTTCGGCGGCAGGACCGGCCGCGCCGGCCCGGAGCGGCGGCGCCGGGAAGTATTTCTTCAGGCCGGCCGGCCGCTTTTTTAAAATGTATTTCCTTCAGCAGGGGTTCCGGGACGGCGCGGAAGGGTTTGTGTTCGCGGCGCTCTCAGCCTATTATGAGTTCGTTAAATGGTGCAAGATCGATGAGCGCCGGCGGTTGGAGCTTGAGCCGTCCGGCCCAAAGGGAGGGTTGTGAGCGAACGCAGATCCTGGGGCGACTTCTACGAAAAATCCGGCGATCCGGACTATTTTTTGGACCACATCGCGATCCATAAGGATTTTTTAAAGGAGATCCTGAAGCGAAAGCCCGCGACGGCGTTCGAGGCGGGCTGCGGTTCGGCGGTCATGTCGATCTTTCTGGCGATGACGGGCGTCAAGGTCACCGCCGGCGACCGGGACGAGGGTGTTCTGCGCAAGGCCGGAGAGACGGCGCTCGCCTGGAACGCCGCGGTGGCGTTCGCGCGCGAGGACCTGCTGGGCCTGTCGTTCGGCGCCGACCGCTTCGACATCAGTTTTTCGCAGGGCGTCTTGGAGCACATGACGGACGACCAGATCCGCCAGTCCTGCCGCGAGATCCTGCGGGTGAGTCCCGTCTTCGTTTTCAGCGTGCCCAGCGCGCACTACAATCACCAGGACTTCGGCGACGAACGTCTGTTGCCCGACACGGAGTGGCGCCGCATCCTGGAAGGGGTGGGGAAGCTCGAGCTCAAGTCCTACTTCGAACTGCGCGTGAAGCGCAACTTCCTGATCAAGCGCCCGCTGATGCTGATGGGTATCCTGACCCGGTGAAGCCGCTGCGCGTCGCGGTCGACTATCAGTCCGTTTCCGGCCGCAAGACCGGCATCGGCGTGTTCACGGCCAACCTCTTCAAGGCTTTCGACACGTTCGACCCCGGCATCGAATTCATCAAGTACGAGCGCGGGCCGGCGGACCTGAACACGCCCAAGCGCGTCTGGTGGGAATCGGTCTCGATCCCGGGACGTCTCCTGCGCGACCGGCCGGACCTGGTGTACACGCCGGGCTTCGCGCCGCCGGCCGCCGCGCCCTGTCCGCGCGTCGCCACGGTCCATGACCTCATCGGCATGGTCTTTCCGGGGAACCAGCGCGGTTTTTCGAAGCTTTACTGGACGGTCTGGTTGCCGTCGGCGATGCGCCGGGCCCGTCTTTTGGCGGCGAGTTCCGAATCCACGCGCCGCGACGTCCTCCGTCTCCTCCACATCCCCGAAAAACGCGTCCGGGTCGTTCCGCTCGCCGTGGATCCGTGTTTCCGGATCCTCGGCTCTCGGGATACAATAGAGCCCGTTTTGGCGCGCTTCGGCCTGACCGGCCGCCGGTATTTTTTGGCCGTGGGGTCGCTCGAGCCGCGCAAAAACCTGATCCGTCTTCTGGAGGCCTACCGCCGCCTTTCAGTCTCCAAGGACCCGGAATTCGACCTCGCCATCGCCGGCAAGCCGGCGGGCGCTGAGAAAGAACTCGAAGCTTTTGTCGCCGAACATCGACTGGAGGGACGTGTGCGCTTCCTGGGTTACACATCGGACGAGGACCTGACCGCGCTGTACAACGGCGCGCTGGGCTACGCGACCGTTTCCCTATATGAGGGCTTCGGCCTGCCGGCGCTGGAAGCGATGAGCTGCGGCGTGAGCGGTGTGGTGTCCGAGCGGACCTCGCTGCCGGAGGTCGTCGGCGACACGGCCATCCTGGTCGATCCCGAGAACCCCGATGCGATCGCCGAAGCGCTCCGGACGTACGCGTCGGACGCCCGTCTGCGCGCGGACCTGGGCCGCCGGGCCGCCGAACGCGCCAAACTTTTTTCACCGCGCCGGATGGCGGAACGGATGGCGGAGATCTTCCGCGAGGCGGCGGTCTGATGGCGCGCACCCGTCCCTGGGCGGTCCTGCTCGGCACCCGCCCCGAGATCATCAAAATGTCCCCGGTCATCCGCGAGATCCAAAAGAAGCGGCTCCCGCTGCTCCTCATCCATTCGGGCCAGCATTACTCGCCGCAGATGGACGGCATCTTCTTTAAAAAACTGGGACTGCCCAAGCCGAACGTCCAGCTGAACACCGGCACGAGCGGCAAGACCGGCCACGGCGCCCAGACGGCGCATATCCTGGAAGGCGTCGAAGCCGTTCTCAAGAAGTCGCGCCCGGAAGTGCTTTTCGTGCAGGGCGACACGAACACGGTCGTCGCCGGCGCGCTGGCGGCGTGCAAGATCCCCGGCATCCGCGTCGCCCACGTCGAAGCGGGATTGCGCAGTTACGACCGGAACATGCCCGAAGAATCCAACCGCGTCGTCACGGACCATCTCTCGGACTTCCTGTTCGCGCCGACCCGCCCGTCGGCGGACATCCTGAAGGGCGAGGGGATCGACCCCCACAAGATATTCGTCACCGGCAACACGATCGTCGACGCGGTCCGCCAGAACCTGAGCATCGCGCTCCGCAAAGCCTCGCGCCTTCGCCCGGGTCTGACGGGTCCCGCGGGTTATGGCCTGCTCACGCTGCACCGTCAGGAGAACGTGGACCATCGGGACCGGCTCGCGCAGATCCTCGAAGGCCTGGAGCGGACCGCAGAGCATTGCGGCCTGCGCATCCTGTTCCCGGTGCATCCGAGGACGCGCAAGCAGCTGGCCGCGTTCGGTCTGCGGCTGCCGGCCGGCGTGGTCACGATCGAGCCGGTGGATTTCCTGGAATTTTTGGCGTTGCAGAAGCGCGCCCGCCTGCTTCTGACCGATTCGGGCGGCGTTCAGGAGGAAGGCTGTATCCTGGGCGTGCCCTGCGTGACGCTGCGCACGACGACCGAGCGGCCCGAGACCTTGAGAGCGGGGGCCAATCTCCTGGCGGGTCACGACCCCCAAAAGATCCTCCGCGCCTCGGTCCGGATGCTCGCCAACTCTAAAAAATGGAAAAATCCGTTCGGCGACGGCCGCAGCGCCGAACGCATGATCCGGATCGTAAAAAGCGCCTTGAGCGCTTGAAGGGCCCCGAATGAAATTATCCGTCCTGATCCCGGTGTTCAACGAAGAGAGCCACGTCGAGGAGATCGTGAGGCTTGTCGAGTCCGTCGCGATCGACAAGGAGCTCATCATCATCAACGACGGCTCCGCCGATAGCTCCGACCGCGTGATCCGCGAAAAGATCCTGCCCGCCTACTCGAACATCGTCTACCTGGTCCATCCCGTGAACCGCGGGAAGGGGGCGGCCATCCGCACCGGCATCGACGCGGCGCGCGGGGAGTTCGTTCTGGTCCAGGACGCTGATCTGGAATACGACCCCCGCGATTATGCCCAACTGCTTGCGGCCTTCTCCGACCCTTCGGTCGAGGTGGTCTACGGCTCGCGCTTCCTGTCCGGTAAAAAAGTGACCAACCCCTTCCATTATCTGGTGAACCGGTTCATCACCGAGACCGGCAACCTGCTTTTTGGCGGGCGGCTCACCGACCTGGAGACCTGCTACAAGATGTTCCGGGGCGGCACGCTCAAAAAGCTCGGGCTCGTCTCGGCCGGTTTCGAGATCGAGGCCGAGATCACCTGCAAGGTCCTCAAGAAGCGTCTCAAGATCGTCGAAGTGCCCATTTCCTACCGCGGCCGCAACTACGAGCAGGGGAAGAAGATCACCTGGGTGGACGGCATCAAGGCGATATGGACGCTCGTCAAGCTCAGGGTGAGCAACTGAAAACTGCGCGCTACGTCTATCGCCGCGCCGCGCCGCGGTTCCTGGCAGCGGCTTTGGACGCCGCCGGCCCTTTTATTTTTCCCAGAAAAAAAACCGGTTCCCGGCCGGCCTCGTTCGCCCATATCGCGGTGATCCGCGTGGACCAGATCGGCGACATCGTGCTCGCGGTGCCGTTCCTGCGCGCGCTGCGGCTGCGGTATCCGGGGAGCCGGATCACGTTCGTGACGACCGGCGCGGGACAGGCGCTTCTGCGCGACCGCAAGGACCTCGCCGATGTGCGGGTCTTCGACGCGCCGTGGTTCCAGGGCGACCGGGGCATCCTGCAGGCGATGCGGGACCTGAGACTTTTGCTCAAGACGCTCGCGCCGGACGCGGTCGTGGACCTGCGCGGCGACGTGCGTCATCTGTGGTCGGCGCGGCGTGCGCTGCCGCAGGCTTGGATCGAAGGCTACGGCATCACCGGCGGGGGATTCCT
>CAZHID010000046.1:7386-11035 GCA_964532445.1 uncultured Planctomycetia bacterium
CCGCCTCCGGCGTCCACGCGTCGCTCAAGAACTTCGCCTTCATGGACGTGGCGCGTCCGGCGGGTCTGCCCGTTCTGAACGAGCCGATCGCCGGTCAGCCGCTCAACCGCCGCGTGACCGATCTGCTTCCTCCCAAGACCGGGCCGTGGCTGGCATTCCATATCGGCGCCGGCGCGGATTCCAAGCGCTGGCCCGAAGCGCACTGGAAAAGCCTCGCCGAGCGTGTTTCGCGTGAGACGGCCGCGCATATCCTTTGGATCGGTGACCGTGACGCGGACGACCGGGCGCGCATCATCCTGTCGATGCTGGCGCCGGAAGACCGCTCGCGCTCGACAGTGCTGTGCCATCTCGCGAACTTGAGCGAACTCGGGACGCTGCTGGAGACCTGCGACTTGCTCGTTTCACACGACTCCGGCCCCGCCCACGTCGCGGCGACACGCAGCCTGCCGACCCTTGTCCTTTTCAGCGGCGCGAACGACCCTGATGAATGGCGGCCCCTCAACCCCCGCGCCCGTCTCCTGACGCATCCGGCTCCGTGTGCGCCGTGCGGTCTGAGGGTCTGTTCACAACCCTCTCATATCTGCATGGAAGGTATCCTTCCCGACGCGGTCTTCGACCGGATCCGGGAGCAGCTGGTTTGAGCCCGGCATCTCTGTCCCGGCCCCGCATCACCGTCGACGCGCGGATGATCGGCATGGGCGGCATCGGCCGCTACACCGGGTCCCTGGTCGAGGAGATGATGCGCCAGCGCCCTCAGGCGCGGTGGACGCTCGTCGGCCGGCCGGAAGCGCTCGCCGGGTTCGCGGCCGCGGGCGCGGAGATCCGTGAATGCCGCGCGGCCGTGTACTCGCCGGCGGAAGCGTTCGGCATGGCCAAGCTTCTGAACGACGCGGACCTCGTGCACGTGCCGCATTTCAACGCGCCTTTCTTTGTCCGTCCGCGTCTCGTTGTGACGGTCCACGACCTCATCCATTTCGATCACCCGGAGTACCAGCCGTTCCCCGGCGCGAACGCCGTGCTCGACTGGAAGCTCGGGCGTCTTTTGCGCCGCGCGGACGCGGTCGTCGCGGTGTCGCGGGCCACGGCGGCCGCGATCGCGGAACGTTATCCGGCGGCCGGGGTCGCCGCCAAGACCCGGGTGACTTGGGAGGCTTCCTCAGGCGCTTTTTCGCCCGACCCGCGTCCGGACGACGCGGACCTCCTGAGCCGGAAGGGGATCGGCGCGCCTTATTTCCTCTATGTCGGCGCCATCCGGGAGCACAAGGAAGTCCACACGCTCCTGTCCGCGTTCGAATCGCTCAAAGCCCGGCATCCGGAAGCCCGCGCGGAGCTGGTCTTGTCCGGCCGCCTGGACGCGCGGTTCGAAAAAAAGCACCGCTTCACCGAACGTTTGGCCCGTCGAGCCGATATCCGCTGGATCCAGGACGCCAACGACCGGGAGCTCGCGGCGCTGTACCGGCGGTCGCTCGCCCTCATCCTGCCGTCGCGCGTGGAAGGCTTCGGTCTTCCGGTCCTGGAGGCGATGCGGTCCGGGACCCCGGTCATCGTTTCTGACATCCCGTCGCTCACGGAGGTCGCCGGCACCGCGGCGCTCACGTTCCCGGCAGGTCAAATTGACCCGCTCGCCGGCCGTCTATACAATGTCCTGACCGACGCCTCCTGCCGCGAAACGCTCTCGAGCGCCGGACTGCGGCGCGCTTCCGAATTCTCGTGGTCGAAGACGGCCGCGTTAACCTTGGAAATCTATGACTCCCTACTCTGAAACGCTCCGCCGCTTCCGTTTGGCGGGCCTGGCCGTCATCCTCGTCGGGACGGCCTGCTCCAATTCGCTGATCGGCATCGGCACCGGCCTCTACGCCGCCGCCCTGTTCGCGGCCTTCCTGGCCCGGCCCCGCCCCCGGCTTCTAACGCCGCCGTTCCTCGGTCTTTTGCTGGCGCTGACCGTGAGCACGCTGTATTCCTTTGCGATCAGCGACTATCCCAAGGAGTCCCTGCAGGGGATCTGGAAATACGTCTGCGCGTTCCTGGCTTTTTATGCCGCGGCGGAGGCGATCGGCTCGCCGAAGGAGCGCCGCTGGATCGTGACCGGGTTCGCGGTCTGCGCGGTGATCGCGGCGGTGTCCGGGATCGGGCAGGACTTCTGCGGGCGTGACTTCATCCGCGGCCGTTCGCCGGTGCTTTTCACCGACGCCATCACGCGGATCACGGGGCCGTTCAAACACTGCAACGACTTCGCGTCCTTCCTGGTCCCGGGATGGCTCGTTGTTTTTGCCGCGTTCGTGGTCAGTGTGAAGCGGCGCAAGACGGCCGCGGCCGTGCTGAGTTTGATCGCGCTGGTGTTGATCGGCTGGGCGGTCGGGAGGACGATGTCCCGGGCGGCGATGATCGGGGCCGTGGCGGGGACGGTCTTTTTGGCGTTCCACCTGCCGTACCGGCGTTGGATCGCCGGGGCCTTGGCCGCCGGCGCGGCCGCCGCCTGGTTCGTGCCGTCGACGATCTCCACGAGGCTCCACAGCCTTCTTGATCTCAAGGTGGCTTTGCGCGAGCGGATCCAGCTCATCGAGGGAACGCTCAAGATGATCCAGGACGCCCCCTGGTTCGGTCTCGGCTTGAACACGTATTCGCGCCTGTTCCCGGTCTACAACCCTCCGGACCCGGCCGCGCCGGTCCTGATGTACGCGCACAACAGCTACCTGCAGATGGCCGCGGAGGCCGGCGTCGTCGGTCTGGTCCTTTATCTGATGTATGTCAGCCGCTCTCTACGCGCTGCCTATACGGGAATGCGGAACGAGGCGGGCGCGTCCGACCACTGGATCCCGGCGGGGCTTATCGCGGCCGTCATCGCGCTGCTCGTCAACGCGCTCTTCGAATCGCTGCTTCAATCGACCCAACTCAGAACGCTCTTCTGGTGTCTTTTGGGGCTGGCCGTCATGCCGGTTTTACGGAAGTCCTCACGATGAAGGTCATCTTCGCCCACGACTGGCTCAACGGGATGCGCGGCGGCGAAAAGTGTCTCGAATCCCTCATCCGTCTTTACCCTGATTCCTCGATCCGGACGCTTCTGGCGGAGCCGGCCAAACTGTCGGACCGGATCCGGGAACGGCCGATCCGGACCTCCTTCGTCCAGAAGATCCCCGGCGCGGTCGAGCGCTACAAATGGTTCCTGCCGCTGTTTCCGCTGGCGATCCGGACCTTGGACCCCAAGCCGGGCGAGTGCGACCTCGTGATCTCGACGAGCCATTGCGTCGCGAAGGGCCTGCGCGCGCCGAAAGGGACGCCGCATATCTGCTACATCTTCACACCGATGCGCTACGCGTGGCTTTTCTTCGACGAGTACTTCGGGAGTTTCAACGTGTTCCTCAAGCCGCTGCTTAAGCTGGTCCTCGCGTGCCTCAGGACCTGGGACCGCTCGGCGAGCCGGCACGTGACGCACTTCGTCGCTATCTCCGAACACGTGCGCAAGCGCGTCCAAAAGTTCTACGGCCGCGACGCGGCGGTGATCTACCCGCCGGCGGACCTGGATTTTTACGCGCCGCCTGAGATGGACGCGAATGCGGCTGCGTGTCCAGCCCCTGGAGCTGCCCCACGTGATGATTTTTATCTGCTCGTATCGGCGCTCGTTCCTTATAAGCGCCCGGACCTTGCCGTG
>CAZHID010000047.1:0-476 GCA_964532445.1 uncultured Planctomycetia bacterium
CCGAGCACAAGAAGGCCGTGGACGCGTACCGCGACCAGGCGTCCAAAAAAAGCGAGCTCGAGCGCACGGACCTGGCCAAGGACAAGTCGGGAGTCTTCACCGGAGGACACGCGACGAACCCCGTGAACGGCGCCAAGATCCCGATCTGGATCGCCGACTACGTCATGGCCAGCTACGGCACCGGTGCCATCATGGCCGTTCCGGCGCACGACGAGCGCGACTTCGAGTTCGCCAATAAGTTCCAACTCCCCGTGATCCAGGTGGTCCAGGACCTGTCCGGCAAGACCCCGGCCAGCGAAGTTTTTTCGGGTGAGGGAAAAGCGGTCAACAGCGGCTTTTTGGACGGCCTCGCGACCCGTGAAGCGAAAACCAAGATCATCGGCTGGCTCGAGGAAAAAGGTCTCGGCAAAAAGGCCGTGAACTTCAAGCTCCGCGACTGGCTGTACTCGCGTCAGCGCTATTGGGGCGAGCCCATT
>CAZHID010000047.1:486-2730 GCA_964532445.1 uncultured Planctomycetia bacterium
ACACCCCGGGAGTCCAGTCCGCCCCGGCCACCAACCACGCCGCCGCTGCCGGAGAGCGCGCTGCCGCTCCTTTTGCCTGAGATGACGGACTTCAAACCCGCCGGTACGGCCGAACCGCCGCTGGCCAAGGCGGCCGACTGGGTGAACACGAAATGCCCCAAGTGCTCGGGTCCCGCCCAGCGCGAAACGAACACGATGCCGCAGTGGGCCGGTTCCTGCTGGTACTACCTGCGCTACATCGATCCGAAGAACTCCACCGCCTTCGTCGCCCCGCACCTCGAAAAGTTCTGGATGAACGTGGACCTCTACGTCGGCGGTGCGGAGCACGCGGTGCTCCATCTCCTTTATTCCCGCTTCTGGCACAAAGTGCTCTACGACCTGGGCCACGTGTCGACCAAGGAGCCGTTCCAGCGCCTTGTGAACCAGGGGATGATCCTCGGCGAGGACGGTCAGAAGATGTCCAAGTCGCGCGGCAATGTCGTGAACCCGGACGATGTCATCAACGCCAACGGTGCCGACAGCATGCGCCTCTTCGAGATGTTCATGGGCCCGCTCGAGCAGTCGAAGGCCTGGTCCACGGCCGGCGTGCAGGGCGTTTATCGATTTCTCGGACGTGTCTGGCGGCTCTTCGTCGATGAGTCGGGCGCGCTCAAGGCCGATATCCACGACAAGCCGATGGACGACAAACAGAAACGTCTCGTCCACCAGCTGATCCAGAAGGCGACGCAGGACCTGGACCGGATGCAGTTCAATACCGCGATCAGCGCGTTCATGGTCTTTTCGAACGAGATCGCCAAGGAGCCGGTGAAGTCGCGCGAGGCGATGGAGATCTTCCTCAAGCTTTTCTCGCCGTTCGCGCCTCACATGACCGAGGAGCTGTGGTCCAAGCTCGGCCACAAGACCCTTCTTTGCCGCGAAACATGGCCCGACTTCGATCCCGCACAGCTCGTCGAAAGCACGCTCGAGATCCCCGTGCAGGTGAACGGACGTCTCAAGGTCCGCCTCCAGGTCCCCGCCGCCTTGCCTGAGGCCGACCTCAAGGCTATGGCGCTCGCGGACCCGGCGTTCGTCCAGGCGCTCGAAGGCAAGACGCCCGCGCGCGTGGTCGTCGTGCCCAAGCGGCTGGTCAACATCGTCATTTAAGCTGTGGTAAGATTGAATTCGATCGAAGCGCGCGCCGTTGTCATCGTGCTGGCCGTCTTTTTGGCGGTGGCCGTCATCCGGTGGCGGCAGGCGGAGTCGTCCCGCGTCGAACTCAAAGTCGTTTCGGAGGAGGCCTCGAGTGTACAACGGTAAGCGCGTCATCGTCCTCGATCTGGAGACCCAAAAAAGCTTCGCCGAGATCGACCGGTCCAAGCTGCACCTGCTCAAGGTCTCGACCTGCGGCATCTACGATTCCTACGACGAGCAGTACCACGCCTACGAGGAGAACGAGCTCCACAAGGTCGAGCAACGCCTCAAGCTCGCTGACCTCATCGTCGGCTTCAACATCATCGATTTCGACATGCGTGTGCTCGGCCCCTACCTCCTGTGCGATACGCGGCCGTTCAAGGTGCTCGACCTCATGCAGGAGATCGTGAAGGTCCGCGGCCACCGCGTGAGCCTCCAGTCCGTCGCTCAGGCGACACTGCATGATTCGAAAAGCGGCTCCGGCTTCGACGCGATCCAGCTCTACAAGGACGGCCGGATGGACGACCTCAAGAAGTACTGCCTGGACGACGTACGCATCACCAAAGCCGTCTTCGACTACGGCCTCAAGCACAAACACATCCTTTTTTATTCCAACCGCGACTTCATGACCCACCAGGTCGAGCTCGACTGGAGCGGCTCGCTCGAGACTCCCAAGGAAACGCAGCAGATCTTTCCGTCGAGCCTGTTCTGATGAGCGGCCAGCACGCCTACATGAGGATCTGGCAGACCGTCGACATCGAAGCGGTCAAGAAGCACCTTCTCATCGTAGGCGAGCTCACCGGCGACTGCGCCTCCTGCCGCGAACTCGGCATCCCGTACACCTCCGCCAAGAACTGTCCTCAGTGCGGCACGGATTTCCACTTCGTCGCCGCGCGTTCCGCCGTCGGGTCGGCCAAGACGGCCGGCGGAGTCGTGAAGCGCATCAAGGACAAGCGGCCCGACCTCACCTTCATCGACCATGACGACTACGTCGCGCTCACGGGCAAGCAGTCGGCCCGCGATTTCTTCGGTGTGTGAGCCTGGTCGGGGGGGGAAAAACGACCCGCCCCGGCC
>CAZHID010000047.1:2740-8339 GCA_964532445.1 uncultured Planctomycetia bacterium
TCACCTCAGCGTCCGAATCCGTGCTCATAGTCTTCGTAACCCCGCCGGAGTTCGGTCTTAAAATCCTGGCCATGGTGGTCGCACCAATGCATGAGGTCGCCTATCAGATCGCCAACTGCATACTCAAGGCTGACGTCTGCCGCTTCCGCGAAAGCCAGTAATGCCCGCTCAGCCCATTGCGCTCGCTCCTCGGTCCTCCTCGGCGGGGACGCCTCGTCGGACCAAAAGCCCTTCGCGAACCGCCTTTCCCGCCATCCAGCAACCCAAACCTGCATAATCGGAGCGATTGCTATGAGTTTGATCGTGATCACGTCGTTGGCGCAGGCAGGGGAGTTGGTCGAGGTGCAGAAGTTGGATCCGACGATCCGGAAGGAGATACGGTACGCGACGGCGAACAACCTTATGGGGGAAGTGCTCTATGAGGATGACCGGTGTTTCCTGCTGCCGGAAGTCGCGGAGCGGCTGGTGAAGGCGCATAAGGAGCTCCAAAAAGAGGGACTGGGCATCAAGGTCTATGACTGCTACCGCCCGCTCGCGGTCCAGAAGAAGATGTTCAAAAAATTCCCTCAACCCGGTTATGTGGCGGACCCGGCCAAGGGGTCCAATCACAACCGCGGCGCGGCGATCGACTGCACGATCGTGGACGCCGACGGCAAGGAGCTCGAGATGCCGTCCGACTATGACGAGTTCACAGAGCGGGCCCACCTCAAGTACGACAAGGCCCCCGCGCATCAGAAGGCCAACCGCGCCAAGCTCCAGACCGTGATGCTCGCCCAAGGGTTCACCCCCATCTCGATGGAATGGTGGCACTTCGACGCGCCGAACGCCAAGTCCTACCCGGTCCTCGATATCCCGATCCAAGACCTCCCTTGAAGCCCGCGCCCAAAGCCGCGCGCCCTTCCGTGCGTCCGTACCGGAGTTTTCGCGTCCGTGCGGGCAAGTCGCTCGTCACCTACGGTTTTTCCACCCGCCAGGCCGGCTATCCCGACTTTTACAGCGTTCTCGAAAAGGAAGCGCCGATCGCGGTGCCGGACCAGACCCATTCCGCGAACATCCACAACCCCGCGCCTTCCGGCCGGCGGATTCCCGTTCCCGACTGTGACGCGCTCGTCACCGCCCGCGCCGGCCAGACCCTGACCGTCCGCACCGCCGACTGCCTTCCGGTCTTTATCTGGGAAAAAACCGGCAAGGCCGTCGCCGTGGTCCACGCGGGCTGGAAGGGGACGCATCAGCGGATCGCCGCGAAGACGGTTGCCCGGCTCGCGCGTCTCGGGGCCAAGGCCCAGGACTTGCGCGTCGTCTTCGGTCCGGCCATCCGGGCCTGCTGTTATGAGGTGGGCCCTGAGTTCCTGGAGCGTTTCCCGGCCGCGACCCTCAAGCCCAATCCGGCCGGCCGGCATCAATTTGACCTGGTGCTGGCGAACCGTCTTCAGCTCGAGGCGGCCGGCGTCCCGCGCGCGAACTTCAAGGACCTCAAGCTCTGCACGGCCTGCGACACACGCACTTTTTTCTCCTTCCGGCGCGATCCGGCCAACACCGGCCGGATGATCCACTGGATCCGCCGGGACTAAACCGGACGCCCGTCCGCGCCGTCTAATCCACAGAGAAGACCCGGGGATATTTGACCGTTTTACCGGGTCGGTATGCGGTGGAAATAGAGGGGTGGTTTTGATAGGATAAGCCCGATTTTATGGATCGTCCTGCCTCGCACTTTTAACCTATCATCCAGAGGGAGAACGGCTTATGGACTCGAATATCAAGGCTGTCGGAGAACGCGTTCAGGCGGAAGCCGCGGGGCTCAAGCGGCTTAGGGAAGAGATCCACAAAGCCATCGTCGGTCAGGAGCAGCTTGTCGACCGGCTCATCATGGCGCTCATCGTGGACGGCCACGTCCTCCTCGAGGGTCTGCCGGGTCTGGCCAAGACCAAGTCCATTTCGACGCTCGCCAAAGCGATCGATACGGGCTTCCAGCGCATTCAGTTCACGCCTGACCTCCTGCCGGCCGACATCCTGGGCACCCAGATCTACAACCCCAAGACAGGGGAGTTCTCGACCAAGCGCGGACCTATTTTTTCCAACATCATTCTCGCCGACGAGATCAACCGCGCTCCGGCCAAGGTCCAGAGCGCGCTGCTTGAAGCGATGCAGGAGCGCCGCGTGACGATCGCGGGCGAGACCTACCAGCTGCCCGCGCCGTTCCTCGTGATGGCGACGCAGAACCCGATCGAGCAAGAAGGCACGTACCCGCTGCCGGAAGCCCAGGTCGACCGCTTCCTCTTCAAGGTCGAGATCTCGTACCCCTCGAAGGCCGACGAGCTCAAGGTCATGGAAAAAATGACCGCGCCCCAGGAAGAAGAGGTCCTTCCGGTGATGAAGCCGGAGGACATCTTCCGCGCCCGCAAGCTCCTCAAGGAAGTCTACGTTGACGACCGGATCAAGAACTACATCCTCAACATCATCCAGGCGACCCGGAACCCGCAGGACTTCAAGCTCGATATCAAGCGGCACATCATGTACGGCGCCAGCCCCCGCGCGACGATCTTCCTGAACCTCGCCGCGCGCGCCAACGCCTTCATGCAGGGCCGCGGATTCGTCGTGCCGGAGGACGTGAAGGCCATCGCGCCGGACGTCCTGCGCCACCGCGTCATCGTGACCTACGAGGCGGAAGCCGAAGAGCTCCGCTCCGTCGACATCATCAAAAAAATATTCGACAAAGTCGAAGTTCCTTAATCCGGCGAATCACTCGGAATTCTGAAGGGCGCCCACGGTGATCCCTAAAGACCTTTTCGCCAAGATCAAGCACATCGACATCACGACGTCGCGCCTCGTCGAGAGCGTGTTCGCCGGTGAGTACCACTCCGTATTCAAAGGCAAGGGCATCGAGTTCGACGAGGTCCGCGAGTACGTCCCCGGCGACGACATCCGCGACATCGACTGGAACGTGACCGCCAAGACGGGCGTGCCCCACACCAAACGTTTCGTCGAGGCGCGCGAACTGACCGTCGTGTTCCTGATCGACGTCAGCGCGTCGGAATATTTCGGTTCGCAGGGCAAGTCCAAGGCCGAGGTGATCGCGGAGATCTGCGCGGTCCTGGCGCTGGCCGCGATCCGCAACCAGGACCGCGTCGGCGTCCTCTTCTTCACTGACCGCGTCGAAAAGTTCATTCCGCCCAGGAAGGGCAAGCGCCATGTCCTGCGCGTCGTCCGCGAGATACTGGGATTCAAGCCCGCCGGCCGCCGCACGGACCTGAACGCAGCCTTCCGGGCGCTCAACGACATTGTCACCAAGCGCTCGGTCGCGTTCGTCTTTTCGGACTTCCTTGCCGATGACTACTCCAGGCTCCTCAAGATCTCGCACCGCAAGCACGACCTGGTCGGCGTCCTTGTCGAGGACGCGCGCGAGGTCACGTTCCCGGGTCTGGGGCTCCTGGAGATCGAGGACGTCGAGACGGGCCAACGCATGACGATCAACAGCTCCGGCCGCCGCTTCCGCAAGAAATTCTCCGAGTCCGCCGAGAAGCGCCGCGCGGAGCGCAAAAAGCTCTTCGACTCCATCAAAATGGACCACATCGACATCCGCACCGACCAGCCGTATATCCAGCCGCTTGTCCGCTTTTTCAAAGAGCGGCAAAGGAAAGGGCGCTTTGTTTAACCGGACGTTTCTTAAGGCCGCTGTCGCGGCCGGACTTTTTCTTCTCGCCGCCGGCCAGGCTTTGGCGGCGGACGGGGGGTTCGAGGCGTCGTTCTCGGTCAGCCGGCAGAAAGCGACGATCGGGGACGAGATCGTCGTTGCGGCGGACATCACGCATGACGATGCCTTCAAGGTCGAGGATCTTCCCGCGGACTTGCAGCTCCCTCCCTTCATCGTCAAGCGCGTCGAGCGCGTCGCGCCCAAGAAGGCCAAGGGTGTGACGGCCGACGGCTTCAGGATCACACTGACCATCTTTGATACCGGGCGTTTCACCGTGCCGGCGATCCCGATCCGCTTCAAGGATCCCTCCGGGAAGGCGGGCGTCGTTCACACCGAAAAGTGGGACATCGAGGTGTTCAGCGTCCTGGGGATGCAGAAGGAGTCCAAGGACATCCGTCCGCTCAAGGACCCGATGTCATTGGAGACCGAGGCCCAGCGCCGCCGGCGCTGGATCCTGGTCGCGTTCGGCGTTTTGCTGCTTCTGGCCGCGGCGTTTGCGGGGTGGCTCGGCTGGAAGCGTTACCAAGCTTGGCTCGAGGAGCGCAAGCCCGCGCATCAGAAAGCGCTTGAAGCGCTCGACCGACTCGACAAGAAGCAGCTCATCGTGGCCGGCCAGCCCAAGGCGTACTACGACGAGCTCACCCATATTCTGAAGCTTTATCTGGTGCGGCGCTTCGGAGCCGGTTCGCTCGACGAGACGACCCGTGAGTTCCTCACGGCCCTCGCCGCCGTTCCGGCCGCCGACTCGGAATCGGACACCGTCCGTTCCGTGCTCAACGCCGCCGACCTCGTCAAATTCGCCCGCGCGCTGCCGGCGGCGGAAGAGGCGAAGGCATCGCTCGAAGCCGTGCGCGGGATCGTCCAGCGCACGGTGCCCGTCGAACCGTCCAAGAAGAGAGCCGCGCGATGAGGCTGGCGCATCCGGTCTTTTTGATCTTTATCCTTCCCGCGGTGATCCTGGCGGTCCTGACACTCCTCAACTGGATCAACCGCGAGGCGAGCCTCAAATTCTCGAGCGTGCAGATCGTTCGTGACGCCGGCGCGCGCCAGCTCTCGCTGCGCCGTCTCGTCCTGACGCTGGTGCGGTTGGCCGCGCTTGGCGTCCTGATCTTCGCGCTCGCGCGGCCGCAGACGGGGGAAGGCAAGACCGAGGAATCCCGCGAGGTCATCGACGTCATGATCTCTCTCGATATCTCAAGCTCCATGGCGACGCTCGACTTCAACCCCGAGAACCGTCTCACCGCCGCCAAGCAGGAAGCGGAGCGGTTCATCCAGAAGCGCCCGCATGACCGCATCGGCCTCGTCGTCTTTTCCAAGAACGCGATCACGATCAGTCCGCTCACGACCGACCACAAGGCGCTGTCGCGGCTCCTCTCGCGCGTGGAAATGGGGATGATGGAGGACGGCACCGCGATCGGCGTGGGTCTGGCGACGGCGGCCAGCCGGCTGCGCGAGTCGGAGGCCAAGAGCAAGGTGATCGTCCTCATGACCGACGGCGTGAACAACTCCGGCGAGATCGACCCCAAGACGGCCGGCGACATCGCGCACAAGCTCGGCATCAAGGTGTACGCGATCGGCGTCGGCACCGACGGTCAGGCGATGGTCCCGATCGACGACCCGCGCACCGGCACACGCCGGCTCATCCAGACCTACACCGAGATCGACGAAAAGCTCCTCACCGACATCGCCAAAAAGACCGGCGGCCTTTATTTCCGCGCGAAGGACGAGACGGGCCTGCGGAGCATCTTCAATGAGGTCAACAAACTCGAAAAGACCGAGGTCAAGGTGAACACGTTCACCACTTATGACGAGCACTACGCCAAGTACCTCGGTTGGGCGCTCTGGATCCTGGTCGCCGAATTCCTGCTCCGGAACCTCATCTGGAGGAAAATGCCGTGACCTGGGCCG
>CAZHID010000047.1:8349-10960 GCA_964532445.1 uncultured Planctomycetia bacterium
GCTCTCGGAGCTCTGGAAGGGGTTCCGTCTCCGGCGTTACGCGGGCTCCTCGGCCGCGCTGCAGCTGGTCTCGAGCTTGTCGCGCCCGCTGCGCGTTCTGAAGGCGCTGCTCTTCCTGGCCGCGCTCGCCCTGGTCGTCGTCGGTCTTGCTCGGCCCCAGTCACAGGGCAAGACAGTGATGGCCAAGTCCACTGGCATCGACATCGTGATCGCGGTGGACGTCTCTGACAGCATGCTCGCGCAGGACATCCCGCCCAGCCGTATCGAAAAAGCCAAACTCGAGCTCCAGGACCTCGTGGAGACGACCCGCGGCGACCGGATCGGCGTCGTCGCGTTCGCGGGCGAGGCCTACGGCCAAGTGCCGCTCACGCTCGACCGCTCGTCGGTGAAGCTTTTCCTGCGATCGCTGTCGCCGGGCATGGTGCCCGAGCCGGGGACCGCCATCGCCAAGGCCATCCGCGCGAGCCTCTCGCTTTTTGACTTCGACAATTCGACCGGCCGCGTCGTGATCCTGCTCACCGATGGTGAGGATCACCAGGAAGACCCGGCGGAGATCGCCCGTCAGGCGGCCGAAGCGGGTGTGCGCATTTTCACGATCGGCATCGGCACCGCCAAAGGCGAAATGATCCCGATCCGCGGCGAAAATGGCGGCGTGCAGTTCAAGAAGGATACGCAGGGCCAGATCGTCGTTTCCAAGCTCGGCGAGGACAAGCTCAAAGAGATCGCGCAGATCACCGGCGGACAGTACTACCCGTCCCAGCGCGGTTCGCTCGAGGTGGAAAAGATCTACCGGTCGATCCAGAGCCTGGAGCAAAAAGAGACCGGTTCCGGCTGGATCGTGGAAACGGACCCGCGGTATCAGCCGTACATCCTTCTAGCCGTGCTTCTGCTGCTGCTCGAATCGCTCCTGTCGGAGCGGAAGTGGGAGCGGTCATGAGGCCCCGACCCGCGCGTCTCATCGGCGATCGGCCGGCCGTGATGGTCGCGGCGATCCTGTGTGTCGTCGCGCTCACCGGGTTCGACCGGGAGGCGGTCGTGAAGAATGAAAAAGCCAACGGCCTGTACAAAAAAGGCAAGTTCCGTGAGGCGCGCCAGACCTACCTTGAAGCCCGCGAGCTCGCGCCCGAATCCGACAAGCTGATCTTCAACACCGGCAACGCGCACCACCAGCTCAAGGACTACAAGAGCGCGGTGGTCGAGTACCGTTCCATCGCGTCGTCCTCAGGATCTGAGCCGGCCCTCCGCGGCGCGGCGAGCTACAACTGGGGGACCACGCTGTACCGCGAGGGCGGAGAAACGCCGGCCGCGATCGACGCCGCGATCGAGATGTACAAGGTCGCGTTGATCGCCAATCCCGATGACGCGGACGCGAAATTCAACATCGAGTTCCTGCGCAAGAAGAAGGAAGAGCAGAAAAAAGAGGACGAGCAGAAAAAAGAAGATCAGAAAAAGCAGGACCAGAAGCAGGATCAAAAGAAAGATCAGCAGCAGGACCAGGAAAAAGATCAGCAGAACCAGCAGCAGGATCAGCAGCAAGATCAACAGCAGAACCAGGACCAGCAGCAAAGCTCCGGTCAGCAGCAGGACAAGCAGAATCAGGGGCAGGACCAGCAGGATCAACAAGGCGGCCAAGGTCAGCAGGATCAGCAGCAAGATCAAAAGGACCAGCAGGGTCAGCAAGGCCAGCAAGGCCAGCAAGGCCAGCAAGGCCAACAGGGTCAACAGCAAGGGCAAAAAGGCCAGCAGGGCGAGCAGGACAAACAAGATCCCGGTCAGGACCAAGGCAAGGATCAGGAGTCCTCGTCCGGAGGCGATCAGGAACAGAAAGATCAGCAAGGCTCCGGCAAAGACCAGGGTCAGCAAAAGTCCGCAGGCTCCGACACTCCGTCCGAGTCAGGGGAATCCCAGGACCAGGAAGGTTCCTCCGGCGGTAAGGAACAGCAGGAGGACAAGTCCGGCGAGGGTCAGGACGGGCAAAAAGGTTCCGCGGGCGGTGAAGGCCAGGAGCAGAGCCAAAGTCAGGAGCCCGGACAGGAGCAGGGTAAGGGAGGAGACCAGGGCGAAGAAGAAGGTCAGCAGGGGCAGGAGCCCGGCCAGGGTCAGGGGCAGAAGCCAGGCGAGGAGAAAGGTCAAAAGCCCGGCGAGGAAAACGGCCAGAAGCCCGGTGACAAGCCCGGTCAGCAGCAGGGACAAGAGCCGGGTGAGGAGGAGGGTGAGGGCCAAGAGCAGGAACAGGGCAGGTCTTCCTCGGGTGAAGAGGAGTCGGATTCGGGTCAGTCCAGTTTGGGCGGAGGTTCCCAGCAAGGCCAGGAGGCCCAGGGTGCAAACAGGGGCAGATGGTCAAGCTGGACGCCAAATACGAGAGTATTTTGAACGCGCTCGGCGATGAAGAGGGACGGCTTGTCCACGCGATCAAGAAGAACGTGCCGCCCGGTCCCAGCAGACCCAGAACCCAGTACGATTGGTGATCGGTGTGGTAAATTAGAACCCCATGAGAGACCTCAGGACCCGCATCCCCCTAATAACACTTATACTTTTAAGCGGCCTTTTCGGCTCAGGGCCGGCCTTCGCCGAAGTGAACATCGAGGCCAGCGTGAACCCCGCCAAGGTC
>CAZHID010000048.1:0-8396 GCA_964532445.1 uncultured Planctomycetia bacterium
ATGTCCGACCGCTACATTTCCGGGCGTTTCCTGCCGGACAAGGCGATCGATCTCATCGACGAGGCCGGCGCGTACGCGATCCTGTCGCTCATGACGTCGCCCCCTGAGATCAAGGAAGTCGAGAAGCAGCTCGAGTTCATCAAGAAGGACAAAGAAAAGACCATCAAAGAGCAGGACTTCGAGAAGGCCGCCGCTCTTCGCGACTCCGAGCGCGAGACCAAGAAGAAGCTCGAGAACATGAAGAAGGAGTGGAAGGAATCCCGCTCCAGCATCCGGCCCGAGATCACGGCCGACGCGATCGCGCGCACCATCGCGCGCACCACCGGCATCCCGGTCCAGCGGATGGAAGAAGAAGAGATCAAACGCCTCATGAAGATGGAGGACGAGCTCAAGGGCAGGGTCGGCGGTCAGGACGACGCGATCCACTCGATCTCGCACGCCATCCGCCGGGCCAGAGCCGGACTTAAAGACCCGAAGCGTCCGATGGGATCCTTCGTGTTCCTCGGACCCACCGGCGTCGGCAAGACCCTGCTGGCCAAGGCGCTCGCGGAGTTCCTATTCGGCGACGAGCAGGCCATCATCCAGATCGACATGTCCGAATACATGGAAAAGTTCAACGTCTCGCGCCTCGTCGGCGCGCCTCCCGGTTACGTCGGTTATGAAGAGGGCGGCCAGCTGACGGAAAAAGTGCGCCGCAAGCCGTACTGCGTGGTCCTGCTCGACGAGCTCGAGAAGGCCCATCCGGATGTCTTCAACATCCTGCTGCAGGTCATGGAAGAAGGGCGTCTGACGGACTCCTTCGGCCGCAAGGTCAGCTTCCGCAACTGCATCCTGATCATGACGTCGAACCTCGGGACCGAGATCCTCAAGAAGCAGACCGGGCTCGGCTTCGCGACGCCGGACACCATCTCCGACTACGCGGGCATGAAGTCCAAGCTGCTCGAGGAGGTCCGCCGCCAGTTCAAGCCGGAGTTCCTGAACCGCGTGGACGAGATCGTCGTGTTCCGTCCGCTCTCGCGGATCGAACTGCGCGCCATCGTCGAGTACGAGATCCGCGCCGTCAAAAAGCGCCTGGCCGAAAAGCAGCTGGAGCTCGTGCTGGACGACGAATCCAAGGACTTCATCATCGAGAAGGGGTACGATCCCAGTCTCGGCGCGCGTCCCTTGCGCCGGACGATCCAGAAGTACCTCGAGGACCCTCTCGCCGAAGAGATCATCTCCGGCGGCATCAAGAGCGGTCTGCCGATCCAGGTGTCCGTGAAGGACGCCGAAAATCTGGCCTTCGTTCAAGCCGCCAAGATCGCGGCCTAACGATCGTTCTCGATGAGGCGAAAGCCTTCCTGGCTCCGGATCGCCGCGGCGGTCGCGGTCGTGGCCGTTCTGGCGGCCGGAGCGGGAGCTTTTTTCTACGTCAAAGCCCGGCAGGGGCTTCTCGCTGAGCGTTTCCGCCAGTACCTCACCGTCCGTCTCTCCAAAACGTTCGATCTCCAGGTAGAGATCGGCTCTGTCACTGGCGACCCGCGGGGCACGATCGCGCTCAAGGACGTCCGTGTGTCCGTCCCCCGGAAGGACGCCGCGCCGCTGGACGTCTTCACCTGCGGCGAGGTCCGTTTCCGCTACACGCTGATCGATTTTTTCCGGGAGAATTTCACAAGCTGGTTCGATATCATCCTCGACCGGCCCGTCTTCTACGCGAACGTGCCGTTCAGCGCCCAGGCGCCTGAGGCGAGGAGCTTCGAGCTTTTTTCCGGCTTTGTTCAGAAGGTGCGTTCAACGGCCCGCCTCATCATCCGCAACGGGACGATCGCCTGGCTCGGCAAGGAGGGCACGCTCTCCGGTATCGACGGGACGATCGCGAACCGCTCATTCGACTTGACCGTGACCTTGAACCACATCAAGCTCGGGAATTTTGACACCACGACGACGATCCGGGTGGACGGCCAGCTCGTCGGCGACGAGACGTCCAAGGCCGCGCGCCTGACGGGCTCGGCGGTCACGCAGGGGACGGTGATCAACTGGAAGCCGATCCCGCGGGAGTCGCTCGTGCGCTTCGACCTTTCCCGGGATCAGTTCAAGATCTGGGACACCCAGGTGCTCGGCGGGATCGGGGTCGAAGGGTTCGTGGGCCACACGACCCGCCGCGACCTGGACCTCATGTTCACGGCCAAGGATTATCCGCTCAAGGAGATGCACGAGATCCTGAGTTTTTCGGGCGGACAGGGGATCGGCGGGAAGATGAGCGGACGGCTCAAGGTCCAGGGGGCCATCACCGAGCCCCGGATGGCGGGCGAACTCATCATCGAGGACAACACGGCGCCCGGCGCGCGTTTTCGCGCGATGCAGCTTTTTTTCGAAGGGATCTTTCCTCAGATGAAGATCTCGCGGTCCCAAATGATCCTCACGAACGGCCGGACGATGCAGTTCGCCAGCGACCAGGAGATCCATCTGCGCGAGATGTTCAGCTCCGACACCTACGAACGCCTCATCACCGGCTCCGAGCAGCGTACGGTGACCTGGAAGAACTGGACCCTTTATCGCGAGGGGGACAAGGACACGGTCCTGCTCGAGCACCCGCTTTCTGCGCCTGCAGTCGGGGCGGGCTCAGAGGATGGCGGCGAAGGTGAAGAGGATCCTGACTCGCCTCCGAGCCTCGAAACGCTCCTGAGCGGAGCGGAAAGTCTGAAGATGGAGCTCAAGGACGACGAGCAGATGTTCACGCTCCAGAAAAAGGCCACGTTCTGATGCCCGGCCGTACCGCGGTCGCGTGGGTCGGCGGATGGTTCCTGGAGACGGTCTCGACCGTGGGGGGTATCTTCGCGCTGCTCGGCCGCACGGCCGTCGCGGCGGTCTGGGCGGGGTCGCCCCGGCGCTGGCGCTGGACCCGCGAGCAGATGGTGGCGATCGGTGTGAAGTCGCTCGGGGTCACGGGCGCGATCCTTTTTCTCGTCGGCATGGTGATCGCGTTCCAGACCGCGTACCAAATGCGGTCGATCGGCGCCGAGATCCTGATACCGGGGCTTCTGGCCGTTTCGATCGTGCGGGAACTCGGGCCTATGTTGACGGCCCTTGTGATCGCCGGCCGCGCGGGCGCGGCCATGACCGCCGAACTGGGCAGCATGCAGGTCACCGAGCAGGTCGAGGCGCTCGAGACGATGTCGGTGGACCCGGTGGAGCATCTGGTGGTTCCGCGTTTCTGGGCTTCGATCGTCACGGTCCCGCTGCTCACGATCTTCGCCAGCGCGGTCGGGATCCTCGGAGGGTTCCTGGTCTGTTACGGCAAGCTGGGGATCTCACCGACCGCGTTCGCGAGCCAGGTCTTCAAGACGCTCGTTGTCGGCGACATCGTGGCGGGACTGGCCAAATCCTTCATCTTCGGGATGCTCATCTGCGTCGTCAGCTGCTATCAGGGGCTGAGCGTGTCCGGCGGCGCAGGCGGCGTCGGCCGGTCCACGATGCGGGCCGTCGTGGTCTCGTTCCTTCTCATCATCCTGGCGGACTTTGTGTTCACCGTGCTTTTTTACCTGCTTCCATGACCGCCGGCGATCAGGCCCCCATTCGGATCCAGGGTCTCGAAAAAGCCTTCGGTGACCGCGCGGTGCTCAAAGGGGTCGACCTGGAGGTCCAAAAAGGGGAGACCCTCGTGATCCTCGGCCGGTCGGGCTGCGGCAAGAGCGTGCTCCTGCGCCATGTCCTGGGTCTTCTGGAGCCCGACGCCGGCGAGGTCCAGGTCTTCGGGGAGCGGCTGGCGGACCTTTCCGGCCGCCGGCGCAAGGAGATGCGGCTCAGGTTCGGGATGGTGTTCCAGAACGCGGCGCTGTTCGATTCCCTGTCGACGGCGGAGAACGTCGAATTCGGTCTTATGGAGCACCGGACCATGAACGCCCGCGAGGCGCGCGCCCGGGCGAAGGAATGTCTGGAGCTGGTGGGCCTCACGGACGTCGAGGACCGGCTGCCGTCGGACCTTTCTGGAGGGATGCGCAAGCGGGTCGCGCTCGCGCGCGCCATCGCGATGCGTCCTGACGTCATCCTCTACGACGAGCCGACCACGGGCCTGGACCCGATGACTTCCGACCAGATCAATGATCTCATGGTAAAATTGAAAAATTCGCTGGGCGTCACCGCGATCGCGGTGACCCACGATATGCACAGCGCGCTCAAGGTGGCGTCCCGGATCGCCCTCATGGACGAGGGCCGGGTCCGCGGCATCGAGACCCCGGAAGGGGCGCGCCGCTCGGCCGATCCACTGCTCAGGCAATTTTTAGCCAACATCATCAATCCATGAACACACGCGCCCGGCTGGATGAATTCAAGATCGGACTCTTCGTGATCGCGGCGGTCGCGATCCTCACGGCGGCGCTGCTGCGCCTGGACGTGCTGACAACGGAGCCGCGGCAGGAGCTCAAAAGCCGGTTCAATTTCACCGGCGGCCTGGAAGCCGGCGCCGCGGTCCAGATGGCCGGCGTGCCGGTCGGCGAGGTGCAGTCGCTCAAGATCGTGCGCTCGCCCGACGGCAAGACCGGCGTCGAAGTGATCTCAGGGATCGACCCCGCCGTGGTCGTGCCGGCCGACTCCGAGATCGTGATCAGCACCCACGGCCTTTTGGGCACCAAGTACCTCGAGATCCTACCGGGCCAGTCCGGGCCGCGTCCCGCAGGCGATGTTTTTACGGGCCGTGACCCCGTCCAGATCGACGCGATGCTCGCCGCCGGCGAGCGGATGGCGCGCAAGATGGAACGCACCGTGGACCTTGTGAACCAGCTCGTCGAGGACCAGGACTTCCGCACCGCGCTCAAGACGAACGGCGAGAACGTTTCGGCCCTTATCACGGAGCTTCGCATGGCCGCCCGTTCCATGAACGAGATCCTCGACGGTGTCAAAAGCGGGCGGGGTCTCATCGGCCAGCTCCTGACGGACGAGACGGTGTACCAGGACGTGAAAGAAACCGTCGCTGACATCAAGAAGAATCCCTGGAAACTCTGGAAAAAACGCTAGGAGCCTGACATGGGCGTCAGTTACATCCGTGTGTTGTTCGCTTTGGCCGCCGTGGTCGTCGGTCATCAGATCGGCAGCGTCATGTACGGCGTCCACTCGCAGTACGGCGCCTACGGCGCCGTCGCGGGTCTTGTCGTTGCCGCCGCCGTCATCTTCCTTGAGATGTTCACCGCGCGTGTCTCTCTCCGGGGCCTTTCGGCCGCGGTCTTCGGCCTTCTCCTCGCCCTCATCATCGCGAACCTGATCTCCGCCGCGGTCGAGACCATCGACATGGACCACGGCTGGAAGACCGCCGTCAAAGTGGCCGTGACGCTCATCCTGATCTACCTCGGCATCATCTTTTCGATGCGCGGCCGTGACGAATTCAACGTGATCATCCCGTACGTGAAGTTCCAGCGTCAGGACCAGTCCGAGGTCCCGGTCCTGCTCGACACGAGCGCGGTGATCGACGGCCGGATCGCCGACCTCGTCCAGACCAACTTCCTCGACGGCTACTTCGTGATCCCGCGCTTCGTGCTCAAGGAACTGCAGAAACTCGCGGACTCCGCCGATCCCCTCAAGCGCGGCCGCGGCAAGCGCGGTCTGGAAGTCCTGGCCAAGCTCAAAAAGAACCCGAAATTCGTCTTCAAGATCAACAACGAGGAATTCGAGGAGGCGCTCGAGGTCGATCAGAAGCTGATCAAGCTCGCCAAGGTGCTTGATGCCAAGCTCCTCACCACGGACCACAACCTGAACCGCGTGGCGGAGTTCAACGGCGTCCGCGTCCTGAACCTCAACGACCTTTCGGCCGCGCTCAAGGCCCAGCTCCTGCCGGGCGAGCATCTCGAAGTCCAACCCGTCAAAGAAGGGAAGGAGCGCTTACAAGCCGTGGCCTACCTCAACGACGGGACGATGGTCGTGGTCGAGGACGGCCGCGAGCTCATCGGCCAAACGGTCCTCATCGAAGTGACCTCGGTTTTTCAGACGTCCGCGGGCCGGATGGTCTTCGCCAAGCCCGCCGTTTCCACTCCCTAGGTCCATGGCCCGGACCTCCCGCACTTCCACGCCGCGTGTCGCGGCGATCGTTCCGGCCGCCGGTCGGGGAGAACGGCTCGGCTCCAAGACACCCAAACCGCTGGTCAAGATCGCCGGTCTGCCGCTGGTCGTCTACACGCTCAAGCGGATGTTCCGGATATACCCGTTCGCCCAGGTGCTGGTACCCGTCGAGCCGGAAGCGGTCGCCGCGATGCGGCGTCTGCTCAAGCGCCACGGACTCGGCAAGGCCGAAGTGCTGGCCGGCGGGGCGATGCGCGCGGATTCGGTCCGGAACGGCTTCGAGCGTCTGCGCGCCGACATTGAAGTGGTCGCGGTGCATGACCTCGCGCGCCCGTTCATATCGGCGTCCGACGTCGCCAAGCTCGTCGAGACAGCGCTCAAGCACGGCGCGGCGCTTTTGGCCCAAAAGGCCGTCGCCACGGTCAAAGAGACGGACGCTTCCGGCGCGGTCGTGGAGCGCACGCTCGACCGCAACCGCATCTTTTTGGCGCAGACACCGCAGGTCTTCCGCGTGGGCGTTCTGCGCTCGGCCTATGCTAAAGTAGGCGCCCGGTCCAGCGCGTTCACGGATGAAGCGGCGCTGGCCGAAGCGGCGGGGAACCGCATCCACATCGTTCCCGGCCCCGCGATGAACTTCAAGATCACGACCCCGGACGACCTGGAGCTTGCCCGTCTCGTGGCAGGCCGCAAAAGGAGCTTTTAGACCATGGCATCACCCCTCGACCGTCTTCGCGTCGGCTTCGGAACGGACCTGCACCGCCTGGTCAAAGGGCGCAAGCTCGTGCTGGGCGGCGTGGTCATCCCGCACACCAAAGGGCTCGCCGGACATTCGGACGCCGACGCTCTGATCCACGCGGCGATCGACGCCGTGCTCGGCGCGATGGGCGCGTCGGACATCGGAGAGCTTTTTCCCGACACGGACCGCACTTACAAGGACGCGGACTCCACCAAGCTCCTCAAAAAAGTCATGGCCGTCGCCGCGCGGAAAAAGTTCCGCCTCATCAACCTCGACGCCGTCATCCATGCCGAGGAACCCAAGCTCAAGCCGTATAAGGACGCCATCCGCCGGACGCTGGCGCGCCATCTGGGCGTCACCGCCGACCGTGTGAACATCAAGGCCAAGACCCGCGAAGGTCTGGACGCCGTGGGCCAGCGCCAGGCCATCGCCGTCGACTGCGCCGTGCTGATGGAGAAAGGGCGCTAGCCGTCATGCCGGTCCGCGTCCAGAACACGCTCAGCCGAAGTCTCGAGACGCTCGCGCCGCTCAAGCCGGGCCGCGTCTCGATGTACGTCTGCGGCCCCACCGTTTACGACGACCCGCATCTGGGTCACTTGAGGTCCGCCTTCGCCTTCGAGATCGTCCGCCGTGTCCTGGACACGGAGTTCGGCGCCGCGAACGTCACGTTCGTCCGCAACGTCACCGACATCGACGACAAGATCATCCAGCGCGCCGCCGAGCGCGGCACCGATTGGGCGTCGATCGCCCGCACCTACCACGAGGCCTACCTCAAGGACACCGCGCGCCTCGGCGTGCGCCCGCCGCCCCACGAGCCCAACGCGACCCAAAACCTCGAAGGCATGTTAGCGATCATCCGCCGGCGCGAGGAACGCCGGTTCGCGTACGAGTCCGCGGGCAGCGTCTACTTCAGCGTCCGCAAGTTCGCCGCCTACGGGGCCTTGAGCCACCAAAAGGTCGACGAAATGCTCGACAACTGGCGCGGCGAGACGGGCGACGGCAAGCAGGACGCGCTCGACTTCGCGCTGTGGAAGCGGACCAAGGAAGGCGAGCCGTCCTGGGACTCACCGTGGGGACCGGGCCGACCCGGCTGGCACATCGAGTGCTCCGCGATGAGCGCGCGCTTCTGCGGCGAGGAGTTCGACATCCACGGCGGCGGCAAGGACCTGGTCTTCCCGCATCATGAGAACGAGCGCGCGCAGTCGATGGCGTGCTTCGGCGGTAATTTCGCCAGGACCTGGATCCACCATGGCCTCGTGACGATCGAAGGCCGCAAGATGTCCAAATCGCTGGGCAATTTCCTGACGCTCGACGCCTTTTTGGAAAAGTATCCCGTCGACGTCCTCAAGCTTTTCTTCCTGCAGAGCCACTACTCCCAGGACGTGGATTTCACCTGGGAAAAAATGAAGGCCTTGCAGGAAGCCCTGCGGTCCATGACAGACCTGATCGAGAAAACCTCCGCCGAAGCGCCCGACGGTCAGCCGATGGCCCGCGCCGAAATATTTATGGAACCGCTCCGGAACGATTTCAACACGCCTCAAGCGCTGGCGGTCCTGTTCGCCGTGCTGCGTGAGGGGAACGCGAAGCTCGCTGCGGGCGACGCGGCGGGCGCGCGCTCAGCGGCCGAAGAGCT
>CAZHID010000048.1:8406-9884 GCA_964532445.1 uncultured Planctomycetia bacterium
GTTGTTCGGCGGAGCGAAAAAAACCGCCTGCCCCGAGGTCGAGGAGATCATCCGTCTCCGCGCCGCCGCGCGGGCCAAAAAACTTTTTACCGTCTCCGACCGGATCCGCGATGGCCTGGCCAAGATGGGTCTGAGGGTCGAGGACGCGAAGGACGGGTCGCGGGTGCTGGGGCTCAAGCAGGACTTTGACCCGGCCGCACACGCGCCGGAGCTTCGCAAGCTGATCGCCGAAGTCTCAGGACAGATCGCATGAAGTCCGTGAAGCCCAAAGGTCTTTTTATCGTGTTCGAAGGGGTCGAGGGCTGCGGCAAGTCCACCCAGGTCGGGCTTCTGGCGGGGCATCTCCGCCGCGCGGGCCGGGAGGTCGTTGTGACGGGGGAGCCCGGCGGCACGCCGTTCGGGCTCAAGCTGCGCAAGATGCTGCTCAAAGGCCGCGAAGATTTGAGGCCTGAGACGGAAGTGCTCCTCTACATGGCGAGCCGTTCGGAGCTTGTCGAGCAGGTGATCGCGCCCGCTCTCAAGGCCGGCAAGGTCGTCATCTGCGACCGCTGGCTCGACGCGACGCTGGCATACCAGGGATATGGTTCCGGCGTGGACCTTGAGTGGATCCGCCGCGTGGCCAAGGACGTCGTTCGAGGCGTCGAACCGGACCTGCGGTTTTATCTCACGCTCCCGGCCAAGGAAGGGCTCCGCCGCGCCAAGGCGCGCGGCAAGCTCGACCGGATCGAATCACGCTCGCTCTCATTCCATCAAAAAGTCGAGGCCGGCTACCACCGGCTGGCCCGCACCCGGCGCAACACCCACCTCATCCCGGCCCAAAGCATCGAAGGGACCCATGCCGCCATCCGCCGGACCGTCGACCGTCTTATTTGACGCGGTCCGCGGACACGCCCGCCAGAAGGAGCGCCTCCTGGCGGTCCTGGAGGCCGGCCGCATTCCGCACGCGCTCCTGTTCAGCGGTCCCGGCGGCGTCGGCAAAAAACTCATGGCCGACGCGCTGGCCCAAGGCCTCTTCTGTTCCGCCGCTTCGGGCCGCCCTTGCGGCGCTTGTCCCGGCTGCCGCAAGACCGCGGCTTCGAACCATCCCGACCTCGTGCGTGTCTCCGTGGATCCCGAGACCAAATCCAAAACGATCTCCCTTGAACAGGTCCGTGACCTGAGCGAATCGCTTTCCCGGACCCCGGGCGAGGGCGGCTGCCGGGTCGTGATCATTGACGACGCCGACCGGATGACGGGGGACGCGCAGAGCGCTTTTCTCAAGACACTTGAGGAGCCGATGGGACCGACCTTTTTTCTGCTCATCACGTCGGACCCGGGCCGGCTGATGCCGACCATCCTGTCGCGCTGTCAGGTACTGCGCTTCGGTGCGCTCGGACAGACCGATACGGAGGACATCCTGCTCGAGGAAGAGGGGATCTCTCCACGCGAGGCGGCCGACTACGCGAGGCTCTCCCAAGGCAGCGTCGAAGAGGCATTTC
>CAZHID010000048.1:9894-10868 GCA_964532445.1 uncultured Planctomycetia bacterium
CCTGAGATCGGCACGAACCGCGACGAACTTTTGCTCCTGGCCGACGCGCTCATCCGGATCTATCGCGACGTCCTGCTCCTTTCCGCGGCCGGCGAGACCCGCCGCCTTTTCTTCGCCGACCGCACGGAAGAGCTCGGCCGCCTCGCCGGCGCGATCGGCGCCGACCGCGCGCAGGAGATCCTGGAAGCGCTTTGTGACGCGCGCGGCCGTCTCTTGTCGTACGTGAACCCGCGCCTTGTCGCAGCCCAGCTTCTGTTCGACCTCGGTCTCCGGCTCGTCTAGCACCCCGATGACGGCACATCACCAATGAAGACGCGTCTCCGATGATGATCCGCGCCGCGCATGCGGCCGTCCTTCTGATCCACACGGTCCTGACCGTGTTCGTGCCGGCGGTCATCGCCAAGTACTTCGTCTTTCTGGAGCGCCCTGAGCCGCATCCGATCTTCTGGCTCATCGGAGCCCTGAGCGTCGTCATGGGAGCGGTCCTGTACGTCCAAAGCCACCTGCATCTGGTCGGGCCCGGTCGGGGGACACCGGCGATCTGGGAGCCGCCTCACTTCCTGGCGGGCGGCGGACCGTACCGCTGGCTGCGCAACCCGATGTACGCCGCGCTCATCCTCATCACCGCCGGGACGGCGTCGCTCACGCGTCAGCCGGCCCTCCTGGTCTACTCAGGGCTTCTATTCGCGGGCTTCCACGTCTTTGTGGTCGGTCTCGAAGAGCCTTCGCTCATCAGACGTTTTGGCGCGTCCTACGAGGACTACCGAAGCGCCGTTCCCCGCTGGAAGCCGCGCAAGCGCCCCCGCTCAAGGCAGTTCCGCGGCGGGGCCGCTTAGGCTACAATAACCCTTCTTCGGGCGTTTCGCCCGTGAACCCGGCCGGTCCGACAACGGAATGGAACCATGTCTAAAAAATACTACCTGACCACCCCTCTTTATTACGTGAACGCGCGCCCGCACATCGGCCACTCCTAC
>CAZHID010000049.1:0-10855 GCA_964532445.1 uncultured Planctomycetia bacterium
ATTTTTATGTTTTGCTTTTATATACGATACAAATATAGTAAAATAGTTGAGAAAAACAAATTTTGCTTTTATATACGATATTTTAAAGTTGTGAAAATACTTTTTATACGATAATTTGTACGAATAATTTTCAAATATGAGATAGATTTAGCTTTCATTTATGGATTAATGTTAAGAAATTGTTAACAGTTCCACGTGGAACATTGGAATCGGGCAGGGCGCTTTTGTTCCACGTGGAACAATCGGAGCCGAGAGGCCTTGGAGTGGTCTAGATCTCGGTGGATCGAGTGTGTTTCTCGACCACAATTGTGAGAATGGCGATATCGGAGGGACGAACGCCGGAAATACGGGAGGCCTGACCGATCGTGGCAGGGCGAATATGGAGGAACTTTTCGCGGGATTCACGACTCATGCTTTGGATCGCAGCATAATCCAAGGAGGCGGGGATCTTTTTGTTCTCTAGATGATGAGAGCGGCCGATCGCTTTTTGCTCTCGGTCAATGTAGCCCTCGTATTTAAGCTCGATGGCGAACTTAGTGGCAACACTGCGCTTGACGCCCTCGTGCTTTAGCAGCTCACAGGCGTCGTCTATAGACGTTTCCGGGGCCTTAATACGCATGAGGAGGCTCTGACCCTCGATCCGCTGCTTGGCGACCTTGACCTTCAACTCCTGCAAAGCGCTGCGATCCGCATCAAACACTCGATGATCCGCATCCGATATCAGTCCCAAACGGTGCCCATGATCCATGAGACGCAGATCCGCGTTGTCCTGGCGCAGAAGAAGCCGGTGCTCTGCGCGAGAAGTGAACATCCGATAAGGCTCCAGGGTGCCCTTGGTGACCAGGTCATCGATCAGGACGCCGATGTAGGCCTCGTGGCGCTTCAGGATGAACGGCTCCTGGTTGCGGATCTTGAGCACAGCATTGATCCCGGCCATCAGACCCTGGCATCCGGCCTCTTCATAGCCGGAAGTTCCATTGATCTGACCGGCGAGATAAAGACCCTCGACCGTCTTGGTTTCGAGCGTCGAATGGAGCTGAGTTGGCTGAATAAAGTCGTATTCCACAGCATATCCAAATCTCATAAGTTCAGCATTTTCAAGGCCTTCCACACTTTGAATCATCGCTATCTGTATATCCTGTGGAAGACTTGTGGATACTCCGTTGACGTAAACTTCCTGAGTTCCGCGCCCTTCCGGCTCCAAAAAGATCTGGTGCCGTTCCTTGTCCGCGAACTTGACGACCTTGTCTTCGATGGAGGGGCAGTAGCGGGGCCCACGGCTCTGGATCCGGCCGGAGTAAAGCGGCGAGCGGTGGATGTTCTCCTTAATAATACGGTGCGTCTTCTCGTTGGTGAACGTCAGATGGCACGGGAGCTGTTCCTGTTCGATCCTGTCGGTTCTAAAACTGAACGGTTCCGGGTTTTCATCACCGGGCTGGATCTGCAGACGCGAATAGTCGATCGAGCGCGCGTTCAGACGGCACGGCGTGCCGGTCTTCAAGCGCAGAACCTCGAACCCGAGCTCCGCCAAACACGCGGACAGACCCACCGAAGGTTTGTCGCCGGCGCGGCCGCCGCCGAAGGAAAGTTCTCCGATGTGGATGAGGCCGTTCAAAAAAGTTCCCGTCGTGATGATCACGCTCTTCGCGCGGTACATCGTATCGATCGACGTGACGACGCCGGATATTTTGCCGCCTTCGACAACGAGGCGTTTGACCTCGCCCATTTTTACGTCGAGGTTCGGCTGCGACTCGAGAACGTTCTTCATCGTCCACTGATAAAGTTTTTTGTCGGATTGCGCGCGCGGCGCCCAGACGGCCGGACCCTTTCCTTTATTAAGCATGCGGAACTGGATGCCGGTGAGATCGGTGACGCGGGCCATCTCGCCGCCGAGCGCGTCGATCTCTTTGACGATGTGGCCTTTGGCGAGCCCGCCGATCGCGGGGTTGCAGGACATCTGCGCGATGGAGTCGACGTTCATGGTGAGCATGAGCGTCCTGGCGCCCATGCGCGCGGCCGCGAGCGCGGCTTCGCAGCCCGCGTGGCCCGCGCCGACGATCACGACATCATAGCTTCCGAGCAAAATCATCGGAACTTTTTGGCCGGCGCGTTACGCGGTGGAGGCGGCGGGAACGGGATTGGTTTTTTTGAGGAAGGCTTGGTAGCCGGTCATCACGAGCGTGTTCGTGAGCCAGTACACCACGAGACCTGAGGGCATCTGATAAAAGATGAATCCGAACATGATCGGCATGATCGTCATCATGATCTTCTGCTGCTGCGCCATCGCGGGGTCCGCGGCGGGCATCGAGGCGGCGGTGAACTTCTGCTGCGCGACCATCGCGCCGACCATGATGAGCGGCAGGAGATGGATCCCGTCGCCGATGAGCGGGAGCGTGAACGGAAGTTTGATGCGGTCGGGAGACGCGAGGTCCTGCGCCCACAGGAATCCGCTGCCGAGCAGTTCCGGCGCCTTCGACAGTGAAACATAAAGTCCCATGAAGATCGGCATCTGCAGGAGCATCGGCAGGCACCCGCCCATCGGGTTCACTTTGTTCCGCTTGTACAGCGCCATCGTTTCTTCGTTGAGCTTCGTCGGGTTGTCCTTGTACTTTTCGCGCAGCTTCGTCGCTTCGGGCTGGACGAGCTGCATGCGGCGCATCGACATGAAGCTGGTCTTCGTGAGCGGCATGAACAGGACGTTCGTGAAGATCGTGAGCAGGACGATCGCGAGGCCGTAGTTCTTCACGAGCCCCGCGATCATGTGAAGTCCGCCGAGCACGATCTTGGCGATGAAATCGAGCTTGCCGAAGTTCACGATGCGGTCGAGGTTGAACGGCTGAAGGTCCTCGACGCGGTTGGGTCCGAGGAACCAGACGAATCCGTCGCGCAGCGTTTCGCCGGGCTGGATCACCGCTTCCGAACGGATGAGATAGGAACCGAAGTCATGCTTGTCATACGCTTCGACATGCGCGGAAAAAGTCCCGGCCGTTTCCGCGGGTTTGAAAATGCTGGAGAAGTGGCGGTTCTTCATCGACGCCGCGATCACCGGCTCGTTGAGCGTTTTGGGTTTGTCGATGCCGGGCTTGCGGATGTGCTGGAGCTTCGCGGCGGTGAGCCAGTTGCCTTCGATGTACTGCTCGTCGATGCTGTTGTGGACGACGGGCTTGGAGCCGGCGAGCAAGCGGTAACGGAAACGCACGGGCGCGTCGGACAGGTTCGTGACCGACACCGAGAATCCGTGGCCGTAACCTTGCGAAGAAATGTTCCAGGACTTTTCGATCCGGATCTTGTCGTTCGCCGCGGAGGAGCGGATCACGCGGCTTTCGCGCGTGGTCTGGTACCGCAGACCTTTCGCGCTCTCCCCGTCCACCAGCACCGCGTCCATCGCGCCGACGCCGGTCCGGCCGGACTTCGACTTGAGGAATCGGAACGCGCCGCCCTGATTGTCGGGGTACGCGGTGAGCCGTGCTTCCGTGAAAGACGCCTGATTGGCGGAATAAATGAACTCATAACCGGGATACGCGAAGCTGACCGCCTCATCGGCAAGATCATCAGACGCGGCAGCCGCGGGCGCGGGCAGAACACCGGACCCGTCCGCCGGCATTTGCGCGGCGGGGGTCAGTTGAGAGCCGGGTTCCGCGGAAATTTTTTGTTCCTGCTTCTTGCCGTAGTTCGGGTAGATCATCTCAACGACTTTGGTGTAGCCAAAGAAGACGACGAAGGAGAGAACGATCGCGATGAGGGCGCGCTTTTCCATGAAATGGGTCTTTCTAACGTTGCGGGCGGTCTTGAGGCGGGACCGGGTCCAGTCCAAAGGCGCCCCATGGATGACACTTAATTAAACGAGCAAATATTAGCTTAGTGCCCCGGAAAGGCCCATGAGCTTCGATCGCTCCTGCCGCGTAAGCCGTGCAGGATGGCTCAAATCGGCATACACATAACCTATTTGGATTCAATAGGTTACTAAAAAACATGTACACAAAAGTAACTGCTTTGGCCAATATCATTTTGATTCTACTAACTTGGTTAGAGCCTTTGCCACATCGCCCATCCGAATATCTTTAGGAGGGTTGGATCTGACCACGAACTTCCAAGTCTCGGACGCGCCAGGCAAGAAGCCCGTCTGACGCATCGCTTCCCGGATCAGACGCTTGAGCCTGGATCGCCGAACACTGGTGGGAATGACCTTTTTGGGGATACTGACCAACCAGGAGTGACTGCCAAAACGTTCCGAGCGATAGAGACGGATCCAGCCGGACGGCCGGCCGGGATCTGCCTTAGGCGGAGAGCTTATGACGTCCCTTTTGACGGCGGCGGGAAAGGACCTTGCGACCGTCAGCGGTCTTCATTCTCTTGCGAAAGCCGACCTTGCGCTTGCGCTTAACATTGGATTTATTGCGAAGATTGTATTTCATTGTGCTTTACCCTGGATTTTTGACGCGTTCTGAAGCGGGGATTATATCACAAATCCACCTCCCCGCAAGCCAAACCGGCCCAAATTTGCGTCCAAAGGCCCCTCCTGCCGATTTCTTTCTGTTGCCCGCTCCGTAAAGGGTTGCTATAATACCGCGTTCCGAGGACCTGTGTTTTGTGATCTAAAAGCTGTTTTTCACACACCCCTGTGGACTACTTAATTGCTGTAACCGATTTGTTTATAGTGAGTTATGCACTATATCCGCCGCATTTTTGAGGGTGTTCACAATCTGTGGATAATCTGAACGTCGTGTCGCCCCAGGACGTCTGGGCCAAGGTCATGGAGTATTTGGAACGGGAACTTTCTGCCGTTTCGATCGACCGCTGGTTCCGCAATCTGACGCCCGCGGAAGTTTCGGACCAGACGCTCACCGTCGAAGTGCCGGACGAATTTTTTAAAAATTGGATCGAGGAACACTACCTCGAACTGATCTATCTCGGCCTGAAGAATTCCGGCACCTCGATCTCGCAATTCAAACTCAAGGTCGTTCCGCGCAAGATCACCGACGTTCCTTCCGCGCCCGCGCCGTTCGAGCGGGCCGCGTCCGAAGTCCGGCCCGACCGTCCCACGCTCAACTCACAATGCACGTTCGAAGAATTCGTCGTGGGTCCGTCGAACCGTTTCGCGCACGCGGCGTGTCTGGCGGTCGCCGACCGTCCGGCGAAGGCGTACAACCCGCTTTTTATCCACGGTCCGGTGGGTCTGGGCAAAACGCATTTGATGCAGGCGATCGGACACGAGGTCCTGCGCCGCAACCCCAACGCGAGCGTCCTCTACATCACGAGCGAAAAATTCACCAATCAGCTCATCAACGCGATCCAGAACCAGACAACGATCAAGTTCCGCGAAAAGTACCGTACCGTCGACGTGCTGCTCATCGACGACATCCATTTCATCGCCGGCAAGGAAGCGACTCAGGAAGAATTCTTCCACACGTTCAACGCGCTGCACGACGCGCACAAACAGATCATCGTCTCGAGCGACCGTCCGCCCAAGGAGATCATCAATCTTGAGGAACGCCTCATCTCGCGTTTCGAGTGGGGGTTGGTCACGGACATCCAGAAGCCGGACTTCGAGACGCGCGCCGCGATCCTCAGGAAGAAGGCGCTTCGCCACAACATTCCCGTTTCTGAAGACGTCACGAACTTCATCGCCGAGATCGTCCACTCCAACATCCGCGAGCTCGAGGGCGCGCTCATGCGCGTGGTCGCGTACGCGGAGCTCACGAACATGCACGTCACGCTGGACCTGGCCCAAGAAGTGCTTAAGCGCGTCGTTCAAGAGAGCGAGAAGAAGATCACGCTCGATTTTATTCAGAAAAAAGTTTCGGATTACTTTTCCATCAGGATCAACGAACTCATGGCAAAGCGCCGCAGCAAAAATATCGTTCTACCGCGCCAGATCGCGATGTACCTTTCGCGTGAACTAACCAATCATTCGCTTCCAGAGATCGGTCAATCGTTCGGCGGCCGGGATCACACCACCGTCATGCACGCGTGTGAAAAGATCAAAACGGACCTGGAAAAGGATATGAGCCTGAAGGATATGGTCAACCGCATCCGGCAGAACATTTCCAACTGATGTTATACACAGGTTGTTTATCGGGTAATCGGTTTGAATACTAAGAGTTATGAGATTTTCGCACTAAACACAGGCACTACGGCTGAGACTACTATCTTTCTCAAGCTATATAAAACTAATAATAATAGAGAGTGTGAATAATGAGGATAAGTGTACAAAAAGAAGATCTGGTTAGAGGAATTCAAACGGTACAAAATGCCGTTAGTGTTCGTGGTTCCCTACCGATCCTCGCGAATATTTTATTGGAAACCAAAGACAATCAGCTTTGTTTAACAGCGACTGACCTGGACATCGCGATCTCATGCTTTATCCCGGCGGAACTTCATGAAAAAGGCGCGATCACGGTCCCGGCGAAGCGGTTCGGGGATGTTATTAAGGAACTTTGGTCGGATGATCTGATCAAACTTCAGGTGGTCAAAGGGAACACGGTCCAGATCGAGACCAAAAAAACCAACTTCAAAATACCCGGGTTGGCCAAAGACGACTTCCCACAGATCCCTCTTTTCATCAATGAGAAGAACGCGATCGTGCTTCCGCAAAAAACTTTGAGCGAGATGCTGCGGATGACGCAGTTCGCGATGAGCCGGGATGAAGCGCGATACGTGTTGAATGGGACTCTCTTTTCCTTCAATGGAAAGTTGACCCGGTTGGTCGCGACGGATGGCCGGCGTCTGGCTATGATCGAGCGGGAATTGGAAAAACCTTCTCCGATCAAAAAGAATGTGATCATTCCCACCAAGACGATCCATGAACTTTCCAGGAATTTACAAGATCAAGGTGAAGTTCAGATCCTGTTCAAGGAAAATCAGATCCAATTTCAGATCGATCAAACTTACATCACCAGCCGTTTGATCGAAGGGGAATTCCCGAATTATGAACAGGTGATCCCGCAGAAGACCAAAGAACAACTTCTTCTGAACACCAAAGATTTCTTGTCCGCGACGCGCAGGGCGAGTATCTTTACGAATCAAGAATCACAATCGATCAAGATCAGCCTGGATAAGAATCGGATGGTCATTTCCAAGAACACGCCGGATGTGGGTGAGGCTTATGAGGAGATCGAGACGGAATATAAAGGCGGCGGTCTTGTGATCGGATTCAATCCTAATTATCTGATCGATGTGCTGAAGACCATTCCCGACGACAAGATCAAGTTCGAGTTGATCGATCCTGAAAAACCCGGGATGATCCGCGCGGATAATAATTACACTTACATCGTGCTGCCGATGCAGATCTCTTAATGAGGCGAATGACTTCGCCGGCTTCCACGGTCGGTGATGTGGTGAAGGGGATGATGGAGAGCCTTGAAGCGGCCCAGACCATCTCCGAGGATAAGCTGCTCGAGATCTGGTGTGATGCGGTAGGGGAAGATGGTTATAAAAATAGTAAGCCTTATTCCTTGAATCGCGGCGTGCTGCAGGTGATGGTGAAAAATTCTTCTTGGTCGCAGGAACTCACGCTTAAGAAGCGCTGGGTCCTGAAGAAGTTACAGACAGTTTTGGGTAAGGAACGCATTCACGACATCCGGTTCAAAACCGGTCAACTCTAAACGGGAAACACAAATGGCGAACACCAAAGCAAAAGACGAAGATAAGGTCCAAAAAACCAAGGGCGAAGCCCATCACTACGACGCCGGTAAGATCCAGGTGCTCGAGGGTGTGGAGGCGGTCCGGAAGCGTCCCGCGATGTACATCGGCGACATCTACGCGCGCGGTCTGCACCACCTGATCTACGAAGTCGTCGATAACTCCGTCGACGAAGCGCTTGCCGGCCATTGCGATAAGGTGGATGTGGTCCTGTTGGCCAACGGCGCCGTGAGCGTCACTGACAACGGCCGCGGCATCCCGGTCGAGATGCACGCCAAGATGAAGAAACCCGCTCTCGAAGTCGTCATGACAACGCTCCACGCGGGCGGTAAGTTCGACGACACGTCCTACAAGGTCTCCGGCGGTCTGCACGGCGTCGGCGTGAGCTGCGTGAACGCGCTTTCTACATGGCTTGAGGTCGAGGTCAGCCGCGACAACAAGATCTATCATCAACGTTATGAGGAAGGTGTCACCAAGACCAAACTCGCCGTGATCGGCAAGTCCAAGGCCACCGGCACCAAGGTCACGTTCAAAGCCGACGACACCATTTTCAAAGTTCCCATCGAATACAAGTATGAGACGGTCCGCGCGCGTCTGCGCGAACTTGCCTTCCTTAATAAGGGGCTCGAGATCACGCTCAAGGACGAGAAGAACGAAAAGGAAGAGACGTTCAAGTTCAGCGGCGGCATCGTGGAGTTCGTTCAGGACCTCAACAAGAACAAGCAGGCCGTCCACAGCAAGGTCGTGTACTTTGAGCGCGCCAAGGACAATATCCAGGTCGAGCTCGCGTTCCAGTACAACGACTCGTACAACGAGACGATCCTCTCGTTCGTGAACAACATCAACACGATCGAAGGCGGCACGCACGTGTCAGGTTTCAAGTCCGCGCTGACCCGTGTCTGTGTGAAGTACTCCAAAGAGAACAAGCTCGTGAAGGACGATATGACGCTGCAGGGCGAGGACATCCGTGAAGGCCTCACCGCCGTCATTTGCGCCAAGCTCCACGCGCCGCAGTTCGAAGGACAGACGAAGACCAAGCTCGGCAACAGCGAAGTTGAAGGTCTTGTCGAGTCGGTCGTTTCTGAAGGCCTGGCCCGCTTCTTCGAAGAGAACCGGCCCGTCGCCAACAAGATCCTTGAGAAGGCCGTGCTCGCCGCCCAGGCGCGTCTGGCCGCCCGCAAGGCCCGCGACCTCACGCGCCGCAAGGGCGCGCTGGAGTCCGGCTCGCTGCCCGGTAAGCTCGCCGACTGTCAGGAGACCAACGCCGACCTCTGCGAGCTCTACCTCGTTGAGGGTGATTCGGCAGGCGGCTCAGCCAAGCAGGGACGTGACCGCCGCTACCAGGCGATCCTTCCGCTCAAAGGTAAGATCCTGAACGTCGAAAAGACCCATCTGCACAAGGCCCTTTCCAACAACGAGATCGGCACGATCATCAACGCGATCGGCGCCGGCATCGGGGACGAGGGCTTCAACCTCGAGAAGCTGCGTTACAACAAGATCATCCTCATGTGCGATGCCGACGTCGACGGCAGCCATATCCGCACGCTGATCCTGACCTTGATGTATCGCCATATGCGGCCCCTGGTCGAGAAGGGCCACGTCTACATCGCCCAGCCCCCGCTCTTCAAGATCAAGCGCGGGTCCAAGGAAGAGTACGTCGACAACGAGAAGCAGATGGAAAAGATCCTCCTGCGCATCGGGGCCGACGGAATAGTTCTCCACACTATTCACAAGAAGTCCAAGATCGAGGGCAAGGAGTTCATGGAGCTCCTCGAGCTCCTGGTCGAGCTGGACCGTCTGGCAAGCTCAATTGAGAGTCGTGGAGTGCCGTTCCAGAAATACCTGTCAAATTATGACAAAGGTGGTAAGCACCTCCCTAAATACAGCATAAGAGTGGAGGGACAAGCCCACTTTTTGTTCACCGACGAAGATCTGACGGCGGAGGTCAAGAAGTACGAAAAGGCCAAGGGCATCACCTCCACCGAAGGCGATAAGCCCATTGACTCGGTCCACTCCCAGATGGACGTGGTCAAGTTCTATGAGGGCAAGGACGTCGAAACCATCGTCGAGAAGCTCAAGAAAAAGGGTTATGACTTCGACCAGATCGTGACCAAGGAAGAGGAAACCCTCGAAGAGGCGTATGTGCCCCGCGAGGCGCGCGCCAAGGCCAAGGCCCAGTCCTCCAAAGGCCGCCAAAAGAAGAGCGAAGAGAAGACGATGCCCTTCAAGACGGTCGCGGACAAGGAAGAGATGGTCCACGAGAGTCTCCTGGACGTCCTGACCTTCGTGCGCGAAGAAGCCAAGCGCGGCCTGCACATCCAGCGCTACAAAGGTTTGGGAGAGATGAACCCCGAACAGCTTTGGGAGACGACGATGAACCCCGAGACCCGGACGCTGCTCAAGGTCGCCGCCGAGGACGCGGCCAAGGCCGATGAGACGTTCACGGTGCTCATGGGAGATGAGGTCGCGCCCCGCAAGAACTTCATCCAAGAATATGCCCGCGAAGTGAAAAACCTCGACATTTAAGGACAAGGACGAAAAAGAAAATGGCAAAACCCGAAGAAAAGAAAAACCTCGCGAACTTCGCGGGCGAACAGAAGATCATCCCGGTCCAGATCGAGGACGAGCTGAAGACGTCGTACCTCAACTACGCGATGTCCGTCATCGTCGGCCGCGCCCTGCCCGACGTGCGTGACGGTCTGAAGCCCGTGCATCGCCGCATCCTCTACGCGATGAAGGAGCTCGGTCTCGAGTATCCGAAGACGTACAAGAAGAGCGCGCGCATCGTCGGTGAAGTGCTCGGTAAATACCATCCGCACGGTGACTCCGCCGTTTATGAGGCGCTCGTGCGCATGGTCCAGGACTTCTCGCTCCGTTACCCGCTCGTGGACGGCCAGGGTAACTTCGGTTCCGTCGACGGCGACTCCGCGGCCGCCATGCGTTACACCGAAGCGCGTCTTGCCTCGATCTCCTCGTCGTTGCTTTCGGACATCGACCGCGACACGGTCGACTTCGCGCCGAACTTCGACGAAACACTCGAAGAGCCCAAGCTGCTCCCCGCGACGCTGCCCAACCTGATCTGCAACGGCTCCGGCGGTATCGCGGTCGGTATGGCGACCAATATCCCTCCGCACAATCTCAACGAAGTGTCCGAGGCGATCCTGCACCTCATCGACAATCCCGGCGTCACGGTGAAGGAGCTCTGCAAGTTCGT
>CAZHID010000050.1:0-4848 GCA_964532445.1 uncultured Planctomycetia bacterium
GTCCTTTGCCCGCCATATAAGTACTGACCCTTCTCACGAGACCGTAGCTCAGTTGGTAGAGCACTTCCCTTTTAAGGAAGGTGTCCTGGGTTCGATCCCCAGCGGTCTCACACTTTTTCCTCCATACGACGTCATCTGCTTCGTTGCTCGGGTGCTTGCGCACCGGAGAGTGTGCGGCGCTCCCTCGCGCCTCGCATCTGACGCCGTCTGGCGGAAAAAGTACTACGCTAAACCTTTTGGGGTTTTGTCCGTCTAAAAGGACAGGAGAGGGATTTTTGAGGTGTATAATGACGGATCACTACGGAGGATTTTTGTGAAAAAACTAGCTATGGCGATGATCGGAGTGGGGTTGTTGGTGGGGGCGCCGGCGATGGCGAGCCAGGAGTCGACCTTAGGGGACCAGAAGGACCTCCAGGTGACCGTTTATAACAGCCAATTGGGGCTCGTGAAGGACACCCGGTCCATCAAGCTGCCGGTGGGGTCGGGGGAGCTGCACTTCATGGACGTCGCTCAGCTTATCCAGCCTGAGACCGTGCGGATCCGCTCGCTCAATAAGCCCGCCGAGCTCTCGATCATCGAGCAGAACTACGAGTACGACCTCATCGATCCCGAAAAGATCCTCGAGAAGTACATCGGCAAGGAGATCCAGATCCTCACCGAGAACGAGTACCAGGACCGCAAGGAGACCGTCAGCGCGACGCTTCTGTCCACCTCCGGTCAGCGCGTGTACAAGATCAACGACAACATCTGGCTCGGTCACCCCGGCTACCACATCCTGCCGGAGATCCCCGAGGACCTCATCACCAAGCCCACGCTCACCTGGCAGTACCAGAACAAGGCCGTCGAAGCCCATGACGTCGAAGCCTCTTACATGACCAACGGGTTCGGCTGGAAGGCCGACTACGTCCTGCTCATCGGCAAGGACGACGCCGCGGGCGAGCTCTCCGGCTGGGTCACGATCGACAACAACACCGGCACCACCTACAAGAACGCCAAGCTCAAGCTCGTCGCTGGTGACGTCAACCGCGTCCAGGAAAACTACGGCGGCATGAAGGTGATGGCCATGCGTGCGTCGATGGATTACGCCGCGGCGCCGCAATTTGAGAGCCAGCAGCTCTTCGAGTACCATTCCTACGACTTGAAGCGCCGCACGACGCTCAAGAACAACCAGACCAAGCAGATCAGCTTCCTCGCGACCACGCCGCTCAAGGTCCAGAAGGACTACACGACCCGCGCTGAGAACCACTACTTCATGCAGAGTTGGGTCGGCAATGACCAGTCCCAGCCGGTGAACGTGTCCCTGCGGTTCCTGAACGCCAAGGCCAACGGTCTGGGCATGCCGCTTCCGTCGGGTGTGATCCGGATGTACAAAGAGGACGCGCAGGGGAGCACGCAGTTCGTGGGTGAGGACCGCATCCAACACACGCCCAAGGACGACGAGCTCAAGCTCAATGTCGGCAAAGCGTTCGATGTGAACTTCAAGCGAAAGCAGATGACTTACCAGCAGATCACCTCCCGCCTCCATGAGTCGGAGTGGGAGATCACGGTCAAGAACGCCAAGGACACCCCTGTGACGGTCCTCGTCGACGAGGCCCTCGGCGGCAATTGGAAGATCCTGAGCTCGTCCCTGCCTTACAAAAAGCAGGACGCCTTCAGCGTGCGGTTCGAGGTCGCGGTGCCCGCGAACTCAAGCGTGACGCTCAAGTACAAGGTCCAGACGGGATTCTAGTCAGGGATAAGGATTTGGGACGGCAGGCGATCGGTCCTGCCGGTCCCGGTCGGAGCGGGTCTAGACCAGGTCGGCCACTTTCTTAAGGACGTCGATGTAGGTGACGATGCCGACGAGCTTCTTGGTCTGGGCGGAGATGACGGGGATGCAAGCATACTTGCCGCGGACCATCGTGAGGGCGGCTTCCCGGAGCGTGTCCTCGGGGATGAGCATCGCCGGTTCCTTGGTCATGTGCTGGCCGACGTGCATGGCGGACAATTCGTCCTTGTCGTAGAACCAACTGTCTTCGTTTTCCTTGGGCGGATAGCACTTGTTGAGGTCCGTGTGCGTGAAGATCCCGATGACCCGGTCTTCCTTATCCAGCACCGGCAGATGCCGGATCCCATAAAGACGCATTGTCTGATAGGCCTCGTAAAGGCTGTCATTGTCTCTGACAAACTTGGGATTCTGGGTCATGAATTCGCTGATCAGAATGGCTTTGTTCATACCGCTAGTATACACCTTTAAAATCACGAAAGACCCCGTCGATGAGCCCGTCCTCAAAGCCAACCGCTGAAAAGAATGTAAAAAAGCGCGCCATCCGCATGATCTCGTGGAACGTCAACGGTGCCCGCGCGGCCGTCAAGGCCGGGCTGGCCGGCTTCGTGGCGGCCGAAAAACCCGACGTGCTCTGTCTGCAGGAGACCAAGGCCCCCGCCGGCGGGATGAAGCTTGGACTGCCCGGCTACCATGAGTTCTGGAACGACGCGGCCAAGCCCGGGTATGCCGGAACGGCGATCCTGTGCCGGACGGAGCCCATCAAGGTCACGCGCGGCATCGGCATCGCCAAGCACGACGGGGAGGGGCGGGTCCTGACGGCGGAGTTCCAGGACTTCTACGTGATCAGCGCTTATGTTCCGAACTCCAAGCGGGGGCTCGAACGGCTGCCGTACCGGACGAAGGAATGGGATGTGGATTTCCTGGCCTATGTCCGCCGGTTGGACCGCAAGAAACCGGTGATCTTCTGCGGGGACCTGAACGTCGCGCACTGCGAGATCGACCTGGCCAACCCGAAGGCCAATGTGAAGAACCACGGGTTCACGCCCGAGGAGCGGGCGGGGTTCGACGCGATCGTGAAGGCGGGTTTCCTCGATACTTTTCGGGAGTTCGAGAAAGGGCCTGGGCATTACACCTGGTGGAGCCGCCTCAGTAATTGCCGGGCCCGGAACATCGGGTGGCGGATCGACTACTTCATCGTTTCTCCGAAGCTCAAAGGCCGGCTCAAGCGCGCCTGGATCCTCAAGGACGTGATGGGGTCGGACCATTGTCCGGTGGGGCTCGAGCTGGAAGTTCGATAATCGAAAAATATATTTCGATTATAGTTGACATTCCATACTGCCGGCTGCATACTACCCTTGTCGAAAGAACGTGGAGCCCATCATGAAGCACCGTGCGGCCGAAGAGGACTTTGAGTTCGACATGGACGAGCCGGTCTTTACGACCGGGGTGGTGACGCGTCTCATCGGCATCCCCGTCTGGGTGCTCAAGCAGCTGGACCGGGAAGAGGTGGTCTGCCCGCCGCGCCGCCGCGAGAACTGTTCGCGACTTTACTCCAAACGGGAGATGGTCGTGCTCAAGAAGGTCTGGCATTACATGAAGGTCAAGAAGCTCAAAGTGCAGGGGGTCAAGGTGGTGATGGAGATCGAGCGGGAGATCTTTACGGTCAGGAAACGCCGGTAAATTTTTTTGCCCTGGATTTGGCACTCATCGTTCGTAAGTGCCAGCGGTGGAGCGGCGGTTTTTTCCAAGAAATCTTCAGGTTGACGAGGCGAGGGTCTCGGCGCAGTATGAAGTATAGAGACGGGTCCGCAAGGTCGAGATCAAGCAATCGGTACTCAGCAGAAGGGGTGGGACGTGAGCCAGAAGGACTACTACAAGATCCTCGGGGTCGGGGAGACGGCGAAGGACGACGAGATCAAGTCGGCGTACCGGAAGCTGGCGCTCAAGTTCCATCCTGACAAGAATCCCGGCAACAAAGCCGCGGAGGAAAAGTTCAAGGAGATCTCCGAGGCCTATTACGTGCTGAGCGACTCCAAGCGGCGGGATGAATATGACATGGTCCGCAAGGGCGGCTTTGGCGGCGGGTCGTACCAGGGGGCTCAAGGGTTCGATCCGGGTGAGTTCATGAATTTTTTCAGGTCGGGCGGCGCGAAGGGCGGGCGCGGCGGTTCGGGCGGCGCGGGCGCCGGGGGGTTCGGGGCGTTCGAGGATATTTTGGGCGATATTTTGCGGGGGGCCGGCGGTTCTGGCGGCTCGGGCGGACGCGGCGGTCAGGGAGGACAGACTTTTTATTATTCGAACGCGCCGGGCGGCGGAGCGGGATATGGCGGCTCGAGCGGCGGCGGTTTCGACGGCGTCGAAGGTGACCGCGAGGTGACCGACGTTGAGACCGAGGTCACGGTGCCGCAGGTGCTGACCCAGAAGGGCGGCGAGGTTAAATTCAAGACGCGCGGGGGGCAGCAGTTCACGGTCCGCGTGCCCGCGGGGATCAAGGACGGGCAGAAGCTGCGGCTGGCCGATCAGGGCCGCGAGTGCCGTTGCTGCGGGAAGAACGGCGATCTTTTAGTAAAGATACGGATCAAAAAATAATCGGCCCGCGCGGATCACGAGGGCCCGGAGGGAAACGGTCATGGCACTCGACAAATTTACGATCAAAGCACAGGAAGCCGTTCAGAGGTCCGTCCAGCTGGCCGAGGAACTCGGTCATCAGGAAGTGAGCGGGGACCATCTTTTTCTCGCGCTCATCACCATTCCCGACACCATCATCGAATCGGTCCTCCGCAAGGCGGGCGCCGACCCGGCGCTGGCGGCGGCGGACCTCGAGTCGGCACTCGCGCGCCGTCCCAGGGTCCAGGGCGACACCGGGGAGCGTTATCTCTCCCAGCAAGCCAAGGCCGTGCTCACGCGCGCCGAGGCCGAGGCGCGTGACCTCAAGGACGACTACGTCAGCGTCGAGCACCTGCTGCTCGCGATCCTGGCGGAGCCCAAGGACACGTCCGCCGACGTCGTGCGCCGGTTCAAGCTCACGAAGCCCGCGGTCCTCGCCGCGCTCAAGGACATCCCCGGCTCCCACCGCGTCC
>CAZHID010000050.1:4858-5444 GCA_964532445.1 uncultured Planctomycetia bacterium
AAGCGAATATCACCAAAGAGCGGATTACACAGGCGGTGGCCGATATGCGCGGCGGTCAACGGGTCACCGATCGACAGGCGGAGACGAAATACCGCATGCTCGAGAAGTACTCGCGCGACCTGACCGCCCAGGCCAAGGAAGGCAAACTCGACCCGGTCATTGGCCGCGACGCGGAGATCCTGCGGGTCATCCAGGTGCTGTCGCGCCGGACCAAGAACAATCCTGTCCTGATCGGCGAGCCCGGCACCGGCAAGACCGCGATCGTCGAAGGCCTGGCCAAGCGCATCACCGACGGCGACGTCCCGACGACGCTCAAGAACAAGCGGCTCATTTCGCTCGACCTGGGCGCGCTCATCGCGGGCGCCAAGTACCGGGGCGAGTTCGAGGAGCGCCTGAAGGCCGTGCTCAAGGAAGTGCAGTCCAAGGCGGGGGAGATCATCCTCTTCATCGACGAGCTCCACACGCTCGTGGGCGCCGGCGGCGCGGACGGCGCGATGGACGCGTCCAACATGCTCAAGCCTGCGCTCGCGCGCGGCGAACTGCACTGCATCGGCGCGACCACGCTCGACGAGTACCGCAAGTACGT
>CAZHID010000050.1:5489-6034 GCA_964532445.1 uncultured Planctomycetia bacterium
CCTGCCGGACAAGGCGATCGACCTTATTGATGAGGCGACGTCCAAGCTCCGGATCGAGATCGACAGCCTGCCGACCGAGATCGACGAGCTCGAGCGGCGCATCACTCAGCTGGAGATCGAGCGGCAAGCGCTCAACAAGGAGAAGGACGCCGGCGCCCGCGGCCAGCTGGACAAGGTCACGCGCGAGATCGCGGAGCTGCGCTCGCAGTCGGACACGATGAGGGCACGCTGGAAGCGTGAGAAGGACATCATTGACCGGATCCGCAAGGCGAAGGCCGAGATGGACAAGGCGAAGTCCGAGGAGGAGCGCTACGAGCGCGAGGGCAAGCTTGACCGCGTCGCCGAGATCCGCTACGGCAAGCTCAAGGAGCTCGAGAAGACGGTCGAGACCGAGAACGCGCGTCTCGCCGAGGCGCAGAAGACCGGCAAGATGCTCAAGGAGGAGGTCGACGAGGAGGACATCGCCGAGGTCGTCTCCAAGTGGACCGGCATCCCCGTGTCGAAGCTCATGGAAGGCGAGATGGAGAAGCTCGTCCGCATGGAGG
>CAZHID010000050.1:6044-9734 GCA_964532445.1 uncultured Planctomycetia bacterium
GTGGCCGCCAGCACCGCCGGCCATCCCAAGCTCAGCGCGCTCGAGACGTGCCACCCCGCGCGGTACCAGCCCGCGAGCGGCCGCGGGGCGCCGTCGATGGCCGCGTGGGAGGCGAGATGGAGAAGCTCGTCCGCATGGAGGACGAGATCGGCAAGCGCGTCGTCGGCCAGGAGGAAGCGGTGCGTTCGATCGCCAACGCGATCCGGCGCTCCCGTTCCGGTCTCGGCGACGACCGCCGTCCGATCGGATCGTTCATTTTTCTCGGCTCCACGGGTGTCGGCAAGACGCATCTGGCCAAGTCGCTCGCGCACTTTTTATTCAATGACGAGAACGCCGTCGTCCGCGTCGACATGTCGGAATATATGGAAAAGCATTCGGTCTCGCGTCTCATCGGCGCGCCTCCCGGCTATGTCGGGTTCGAGGAAGGCGGTCAGCTCACGGAAAAAGTGCGCCGCCGTCCGTACGCAATCATTCTCATGGACGAGATCGAGAAGGCGCACCCCGACGTGTTCAACGTCCTGCTCCAGATCCTGGAGGACGGCAGGCTCACCGACGGACAGGGCCGGGTCGTGAACTTCAAGAACACGGTCGTGATCATGACGTCCAACATCGGCAGCCAGATCCTCCAGGACGCGGCCAAGATGAGCCAGGGGGTGAAGGACCAGGTGCGCGCGGAGCTCAAGAAGTTCTTCCGTCCGGAGCTTCTGAACCGCGTGGACGACATCGTCGTGTTCAACCGGCTGACCGAAGAGCATCTGACGAAAATCGTGGATATCCAGATCGCGGAACTTGCCCGCAAGGTCGAGGAGCGCGGGATGAAGCTCACGCTCACCAAGGAAGCCAAGGCCAAGCTCGCGCAGGAGGGATACGATCCCATTTTTGGCGCGCGGCCTTTGCGGCGGCTCATCCAGCAGGAGATCCAGGACCGTCTGGCGCTCGAGATCCTGAAAGGCTCGATCAAGCCCGGTCAGGAAGCGCTCGTGAGCGTCGACAAAAAAGGGGACTGGGAGTTGAAGGTCAGCGCCCCATGATAGAATAACGGCCATGTTCAGAACACTCATCACCCTCATGTTCGTAACGCTCGCGTTCGCGTCACAGGCTTTGGCCGATGGCGGTGCCGATGCCCCGGCTGCCCGGGCTGCCCAAGCCCAAGAGCGGAACCCGAACCTTCGCGTGACGAACGCGGATTTTCCGACGCATTTGAGGCCGGAGCCGGACAGCCTCCAGTCCATCGCCCGGATCCCCGTGAGCACGGAGGTCGAGGTCCGCGACATACGGGTGGTCCAGCTCGAGAGATTCAAGGAAAACTGGTACCAGGTCGATTTTGAAGGCAAGTCCGGCTGGGTCCGCGGGGACGATCTGGAAGGCGAAGCATCCGAAAAAACTTTTTCCGTCACCTACCAGGCCCCCGAATTGCCCGGTGCGTCCGCGCCGGGAGCCGTCTCGTTCTAAGCCCGGCCCGCCGGGCCGGTCTTTTTGTTGATCCGAATCCATCTTTGAACCTGTAAGGAGGAGATCGCGATGAAACAAAACACCAAGCTCACCATCCTGACCACCATGATCACCGCCGCCTTGGCATTGGGCGCGGGCTATGCCGGCGCCGCCGACAAGGACAAGGCGAAGGCGCAAGCGCAGGACGACATCCGCTGGGAAGCGCCCGGAACCCCCGCCGACACCACGTCGAGCAACAGCGCTGCCTCCGCTCCGGCAGACTACGGCACCATGACGTCCGAAGAGGATATGCAGCGTGCCTGGGAAGAAATGAACCGGATGCATCAGGCGATGATGAGCTCCTTCGGAGGCTGGGGATCCGGCAGTTGGAGCCGCCCGACGCGTCCGTCCATGTATTCGATGGGTGTTTCCGAGATGAACGCGGACGTCGCGGAAACGGATAAGGAATACGTGATCACGTGCGAACTGCCCGGCGTGCCCAAGCAGAACATCCAGATCGATGTGGACGGCACGACGCTCGTGGTGCGCGCGACCCGCGACGCCGGGACCGATAAGTCCGGCGTGGAGGACGGCCAGAAGTACCATTACCGTGAACGCTCCTACGGCACGACCGAGCGCCGATTCCGGATCGGCTCGGGCGTTGACCCCAAGAAGATCAAGGCGAATCTCAAGGACGGCGTGCTCACCCTGAGGGTGCCGAAGGGCGAGAACCGAACCGTTCAAGTCCCGATCGAAGGATAAGATGGAAAAAGCAGTCCTCGTCACCCTCATGTTCGCGGACCGGTCCGACGGCTGGCTGGCCAAGGACTCCTCCCGCGAGCTGGGGGAGCTGGCAAAAAGCGCCGGCGCGAAGGCGGTGTCGGAACTGACGCTCACGATGAAGGCGCCGCAGTCGCGGATGTTCATGGGGCCCGGACAGGCCGATGAGATCCGCCGTGAAGCGGAGCGCGTCGAGGCCGACGTCGTGATCCTGAACCGTGACATTTCGGGAACGCAGCAGCGCAACCTCGAAGAGCTCGTCGGCTGCAAGACGATCGACCGCAGCCAACTTATCCTCGACATTTTCGCCTCCCGAGCCCGGTCCAATGAAGGTAAGGTCCAGGTCGAACTGGCCCAGCTCACGTACCTCATGCCGCGCCTCGCCGGAAAAGGCATCTACCTGACCCGGCAGGGCGGCGGTATCGGAACCCGCGGTCCCGGTGAACAGAAGATCGAAACGGACCGTCGGCGCCTGCGCGACAAGATCGTTTTTCTCAAAGGTCAGCTCGCGCAGATGCAGGCGCGGCGGGAAAGCTACCGTGAGCGGCGGCGCGAGCATGACCTGCCCATCGTGGCGCTCGTCGGGTACACCAACGCGGGCAAGTCGACCCTTTTTAACGCGCTGACGGGTTCGGGGGTGATCGCGAAGGACCAGTTGTTCAGCACGCTCGACTCGACGGTGCGGGCGTTCGAGCTTCCGGGGGCGCCTCAGCGGGTGATGCTCGTCGATACGGTCGGGTTCCTGCACCTTCTGCCGCATCATTTGATCGACGCGTTCAAGGCGACGCTTGAAGAGGTGATGAACGCGGACCTGCTGGTCCATGTCGTGGACATCTCCGATCCCAACGCCATCACGCTGGAGCGGTCGGTGAAACGCATCCTCGAAGAGATGGGCGCGTCCGAAAAGACGCTCCTCACCGTCCTCAACAAAAGCGACCGTCTCACCGCCGCCGAACAGACCGCGCTCAAGGCCACCTGGTCCGGCGGCATCTGGGTCTCCGCGGCGACGGGGGCCGGCTTTGCCGCGCTCGGCAAGAAGATCGCCGGGAACCTCAAGTCGTTCTGTAAGGAATACCGCTTCGTCGTGCCCGCGGGCGCCGCTCAGCTGATCCATGCCGTCTATGAGCAGGGCAAAGTCCTGAGCCGGAAAGATGACGGCTTGACGGTCACGCTGCGCGCCGCGCTTCCTGAAGCGGCCGGTGACGCGATCCGGACCCGGATCCGCGCCTTGGCCTCCAAGTAACCCCTCCCGACCCGATCCAAACGTCTCTCAAACGATCTCCCGCGCCGTCCCCGGGTTTTGCTAGAATGCTTCACCCTAATTTATGCATTCAACCCTTCAATTAACTCAGATCGAGCGGCATGTCGGCCAGACTTCTTTCGAGAATGGCCGGACGAACTACATGTCCGCCCGCGAGATGCGCTTTGGGCGCAGAGGCATGATCCTGAAGGGGCTTGTCCAGGGCAGCCAGCCGCACC
>CAZHID010000050.1:9744-10406 GCA_964532445.1 uncultured Planctomycetia bacterium
GCGTCTCTCGGGGCGGCTGGTGTGGCTCAACCCCGAAGGCATCGAGGAATCCACCTGCAGCTGTCCCGTCGGCGCCGCGTGCAAGCACGTGGCGGCCGTGGCGTTCCGGGAGGTCATGGGCAAGGCCCTCGCGGCGCCCGCGCCGGCCGCCCCGGTCAAAGCCGCTTCGAAGGCGGGACGGTCCGGGGCGGGGTGGGCGCTGGCCATGAGCGGCTGGACCGACGAAGCCTCCACTGAGACGCGGGCCCGACTGGGGCTTATCCTGCGGGTCTGTGCCGAAGATCACGAATGGCGGACGGCTTCCACCCGTGGCCCGGCCAAGCTCCAGCTGCAGATCCGCCCCATGACCCATTACGCCGTCTCGAACCGCGTTTCCTTGGCCGATATCTCCTGGAAAACCTACCTCGGTCAATCGTCCTACATCGCTTCCAAGGGTCTTCTGAATGAAGCGCAGACCTGGTTCATGTTCCAGCTGGCCAAAGCCCTGACCCTGCGGGAAGGGTTCTACGCTTGGAACGACACGTGGCTTGCGGTGGACCGCGACAACGCGCGTTTTGTCTGGGATGTGCTGTCCCGCGCAGCCTCGGCCGGGGTGATCCTGCGCAGCGAGGCCTTCGCCCTGCGCAACGATGGGGACATGAGCTCGCCGTTCAAGACGCGTT
>CAZHID010000050.1:10462-10786 GCA_964532445.1 uncultured Planctomycetia bacterium
CCCGCCGTGTCCTTTACGGCGCGGGCCGTCGTCGAGGATGTCCGCAATGGCGTGACAGTGAGGAACACGCTCTGGCTGGGCGACGCTCCCGCGCCGGAAGCGATGCTGTTCGGTTCGCCGGCCGTATTTGGGGCGGTCATCAGTTTCGCGGGGGCTTCCGCCGCCGCTTCTGTCGACGGCTTGGACCCCGCCTCTCCCCGGGTCGTTTCGCTGCACCCCTCGGCCCCGATGCCGGCGGCCGTCATTCCGCTCGTGAGCGGCGGCGCCTCCGCCGGTTCCGCGACAGGTCCCGCGATCCTGGTTCCCGCAGAAGACATGGACGTC
>CAZHID010000051.1:0-2072 GCA_964532445.1 uncultured Planctomycetia bacterium
TTCCTTGAATCCGAGGATACCGGCCATCTTGAACGCCATTTCGGACGAGTCGACCGTGTGGAAAGATCCGTCGATCAGCGTGACTTTGATGTCCGTGACCGGGTAACCGGCCAGAACGCCGCTGCTCGTGGCTTCTTCAACGCCGTCCTCGACCGCGGGAATGTATTCACGGGGGATCGCGCCGCCGACGATCTTGTTCTCGAACACAACGCCGGAACCGGGTTCACCGGGGGCGAGCACGAGCACGCAATGACCGTATTGACCGCGGCCGCCGGACTGCTGGATGTGTTTGCCGACGACTTCGGAGCCCTTGGTGATGGTTTCTTTGTAAGCGACCTGAGGCTTGCCGGTGGTGGCTTCGACCTTGAATTCGCGCTTCATGCGGTCGACGATGATCTCGAGGTGGAGCTCGCCCATTCCGCTGATGATGGTCTCGCCGGTGGCGGGATCATACTTGACGTGGAAGGTAGGATCTTCTTCGCGCAGACGGCCGAGGGCCATGCCGAGACGCTCCTGATCGGCCTTCGAGTTCGGCTCGATGGCCATCGAGATGACGGGCTCGGGGAAATGCATGCGCTCAAGGACGATGATGTTGTCTTCAGAGCAGATCGTGTCGCCGGTCTCGGTCTTCTTGAATCCGACCACCGCGCCGATGTCCCCTGCGCCGATGCGCGAGATGACTTCCTGCTTGTTCGCGTGCATCCGAAGGAGCTTGCCGATGCGTTCCTTGTTGTCCTTGGTGGAGTTCAGGACATAAGTGCCGCTCTCGAGCACGCCCGAGTAAACGCGGACATACGTGAGCTTACCGACGAAGGGGTCAGAGGCGATCTTGAACGCCAGAGCCGCGAGCGGTTCGGCCTCGGTCGGGTTGCGGAAAATTTCGTCGTCCGAATTCTGCGCGGTGCCCTTGACCGGAGGTACGTCCTGCGGGGACGGGAGATAGTCGATGACGGAGTTCAGAAGGAACTGGACGCCCTTGTTCTTGAAGGACGAGCCTCCGAGGACCGGGATAAAAGTGTTGGTGCAGGTCGCTTTGCGGATGGATTTCTTGAGCTGTTCGTTCGTCGGTGTCTTACCGTTGATGAACATTTCCATGAGCTCGTCATCAGCCTCGGAGACGGTCTCGATGAGCATGATCTTGGCAGCCTTGGCACGCTCGACTTCGTCAGCGGGAATGTCGACGATCTCGAAGGTCGCGCCGAGGTCGTCGCCGTGGTACACGATCGCTTTTTGCGCGATGACGTCGATCATGCCCTGGAGCTTGTCTTCTTTGCCGAGCGGCAGGAAGATCGCCGCGGCGCGGGCGCCGAGACGCTCGCGGATCTGGCCGAGCACGACTTCGAAGTCGGCGCCGGTGCGGTCCATCTTGTTCACGAAGCAGATGCGGGGAACTTTGTAACGGTCAGCCTGGCGCCAAACCGTCTCAGACTGCGGCTCCACGCCGCCGACGCCGCAGAACACGACGCAGGCGCCGTCGAGGACCTTGAGGGAACGTTCAACTTCGATGGTGAAATCCACGTGACCGGGTGTGTCGATGATGTTGATGCGGTGATCCTGCCAGAAGCAGGTCGTCGCGGCTGAGGTGATCGTGATACCGCGCTCCTGCTCCTGCTCCATCCAGTCCATGGTCGCGGTGCCGTCGTGCACTTCGCCGATCTTGTGCGATACCCCGGTGTAGAACAGCACGCGCTCCGACGTGGTGGTCTTGCCGGCGTCGATGTGCGCCACGATGCCGATGTTCCGATAACGCTTGATGGGTGTCTTGCGAGCCACGTCGATTCCTCGATATCCAGTTGCCTCCGACCTGCGTCAGAAGCGGTAATGCGAAAATGCCTTGTTGGCTTCAGCCATGCGGTGCACGTCTTCACGCTTCTTCACGGCCGCACCACGGCCCTGGCAGGCGTCGATCAGCTCGCCCGCAAGGCGCTGCGGCATGGATTTCTCGCCGCGCTTGCGGGCGTAGTCCACGAGCCAGCGCATGGCCAGCGCCTGCTGGCGCGAGGAGCGCACTTCGACCGGCACCTGGTAGGTGGCACCGCCGACGCGGCGCGATTTGACCTCGACCATCGGTG
>CAZHID010000051.1:2082-4936 GCA_964532445.1 uncultured Planctomycetia bacterium
CAGGCCGTGGGAATGCAACGGCCTTTTATTTATTTTTAACCGATCATTCGAAGGCGCCGAATACCTCGTCGCCTAGGGATGGGGCTAGAAGCGATAGTGGCTGAACGCGCGGTTCGCCTCGGCCATCTTGTGCACTTCGTCGCGTTTTTTGACCGCGGTGCCCTGACCGTTGTAGGCGTCCTTGAGCTCTTCTGCCAGCCGCTCCTGCATACTGCGACCCTTGCGCGCGCGGGCCGCGTCACGGATCCAGCGCATCACGATGGTGATGCCTTTGTCTTCTCGAACTTCACAAGGGATCTGGTACGTGGCGCCGCCGACCCTGCGCGACTTGAGCTGCAGGAGGGGGCGGGCGTTGGCCAGAGCCTTTTCAATGATGTTCACCGCGTTGGCGTTCTCGACCTTCTGGGTCACGAGGTCCATCGCGTCATACATGATCCGCTCGGCGGTGGACTTCTTGCCGCGCTCCATGATCATGTTGATGAATTTGGAGACCAGGATGCTCTTGAACTTGGGATCCGGGTTGATCTGTCGTTTATCAGCTGTTCTTCTTCTCATGGTTACTTCTTACCGCCTTCCTTGGGACGCTTGGCGCCGTACTTGGAACGGCTGCGGCGGCGGTTGGCGACACCTGATGTGTCCAGCATGCCGCGGATGATGTGATACCGGACGCCGGGAAGGTCCTTCACGCGGCCTCCGCGGATCGTCACGATCGAGTGCTCCTGGAGGTTGTGGCCTTCTCCCGGAATATAAGCGGTGACCTCGAACCCGTTCGTCAGGCGGACGCGTGCTACTTTACGCAGCGCCGAGTTCGGCATCTTGGGGGTCTGGGTCTTGACCTGAAGGCAAACGCCTTTACGCTGAGGGGCGCTCTCCAACGCGGGAGACTTGGTCTTTGAGATGATCTTTTCCCGCCCCAGGCGGATCAGCTGATTAATCGTCGGCATTGTTTTTGTCTTCTTCCTGTCCTTCTGATTCCGGACGACCGTCCAGGACCGCTCTGGCTTCTTCCAGCTTGGTCTTGGTGATCGCCACGTGTTCTTGAACTTGGCGCACGATCTCGTTACGTTTTTGACCCTGGAATCCGGTCCCCGCGGGGATCAGATGACCCATGATCACATTTTCTTTAAGTCCGCGGAGGGTGTCCACTTTACCGCTTGCGGCGGCTTCCGTCAAAACGCGGGTCGTTTCCTGGAAGCTCGCGGCGGAGATGAAGCTGTCGGTCGCCAAGGATGCCTTCGTGATCCCGAGGATCACCGAGTGGGCGACGGAAGGCTTCTTCCCTTTCTTGCGGAGCTCGTCATTGGTGCTGTTGAACAGCGCCTTATCGACCTGCGCACCGACGAGGAACGGAGAATCCCCTGTTTCCTCGACCTTCACACGGCGAAGCATCTGACGGACGATCACCTCGATGTGCTTATCGTTGATCGTCACGCCCTGGAGCCGGTAGACCTCCTGGATCTCATTGACCAGGTACTCCTGGAGCTTACGCTCACCGCTGATCTTGAGGATGTCCTGCAGGACCACCGGGCCGTCGACGAGCTGCTCGCCAGCGTTCACAAGGTCGCCCTTGTAAACGTTGAGGTGTTTACCGTGCGGGATGTTGTATTCCTTCTTAAGGCCGGTCTTCGGATTGCGGACGATGACGCGGCGGACGCCCTTGCGGGTCTGACCGAACTCGACGACGCCTTCGATCTCCGAGATGATCGCGGGATCCTTGGGCTTCCGGGCCTCAAAGAGTTCCGCGACGCGCGGCAGACCGCCGGTGATGTCCTTCGTCTTGGTCTGCTTTCTCGGCGTCTTGGCGAGGATCGTACCCGCGGTCACCTGATCGCCGTCCCGCACCACGATGTGGGCGTGGGTCGGGATCGGGTAGAAGCCGAGGACCTCGTTCTTATCGTTATAAATGATGACCTGGGGATGGTAATCACCCTTGTAATCGATGATGACGCGCTCTTCCTTGCCGGTCGTCTGGTCGAGCTCTTTGCGCATCGTGACGTCTTCGATGACGTCTTCGTAGCGCACGATACCTTGAACTTCGGAGATGATCGACGAGGTGTAGGGGTCCCACTCAACGAACACAGCGCCCTTTTCGACCTTGCCGCCGTCGGCCACCTTGAGGAGACCGCTGTGCGGGATCACGTGACGCTCGATCTCGCGGCCGTCATCCTGATGGATAGACACCTGACCGTTACGGTTCAGGACGATGTACTGGTCGCCCTTGATCTTGGCGGACTTGATGTTGTGGTACTTGATCACGCCGGTGTTCTTGACGGCGATGGACGACTGGGCGACCGTACGCGAGGCGGTACCACCGATGTGGAAGGTACGCATCGTGAGCTGGGTTCCTGGCTCGCCGATCGACTGGGCACCGATGATACCGACAGCCTCTCCAAGCTCGACCATTCGGCCGGTCGCTAGGTTACGACCGTAACACTTGGCGCAAATACCGTACTCAAGTTCGCAAGTCAGCGCGGAGCGGACGCGGATCTTTTCGAATCCCGCCTCTTCGATCTTCTTGGCGGCTTCTTCGGAAATCTCATGTCCCGCTTCGACGATCATCTCGTCGGTGACGTGGTTCATGATGTTGGTCAACGCGACACGGCCCGTGATGCGCTCGCTCAAAGAGACGACGATGTCATCCCCTTCCACGATCGCTTCCGCGTAGATGCCGTTCAGGGTTCCGCAATCTTCCTTCGTCACGATCACGTCCTGAGCGACGTCCACGAGACGGCGGGTCAGGTAACCGGAATCGGCGGTCTTGAGCGCGGTATCCGCGAGACCCTTGCGCGCGCCGTGGGTCGAGATGAAGTACTCGAGCATCGTCAGACCTTCGCGGAAGTTCGCGCGGATCGGG
>CAZHID010000051.1:4946-6515 GCA_964532445.1 uncultured Planctomycetia bacterium
CAGACCGCGCATACCCGACAGCTGACGGATCTGCTGCTTGGAACCGCGCGCGCCTGAATCTGCCATCATGAATACGGGATTGAAGGTGTCGAGCTCCGAGAAAACACCCTCGGCGACCTCTTCTGTCGCGCGGGTCCAGATATCGATCACCTGGTTGTAGCGTTCACCGTCCGTGATCACGCCGCGGCGGTACTGCTCATCGATTCGGGCGACGTCCTGGAGCGCCTTGCCGACGATGGCCTGCTTGACCTTGGGGATCTGGAGGTCATCGATCGAGATCGAGATGCCGGCGCGGGTCGCGGCGCGGAATCCAAGCGCCTTGAGATCGTCCAACAGCTGGACCGTGCGGTGATGTCCCGTGAGTTTGTAACAGCTCGCGATGACACGGTTCAAGCGTGACTTGTTGAGCTCGTCGTTCACATATTCCATCGCGTCCGGAAGGGCGCGGTTGAACTGAAGGCGGCCGACGGTCGTTTCGACCATCTGCCCCTTGATCCGGACCTTGACGAGCGCGTGCAAAGCAACGGCGCCGTCTTCAAAAGCATAATCCGCCTCGTCTTCTGAAGAGAAGCGATGCCCCTCCCCCTTGGCGCCTTTCCGGCCCTTGGTCAGGTAGTAGCAGCCGAGCACGATGTCCTGTGACGGGGTCGCGATCGGACGGCCGTTCGCGGGCGAGAAAATGTTCGCGACGCTGAGCATCAGCGTGCGGCATTCGATCTGCGCCTCCGGGGAAAGGGGTACGTGCACGGCCATCTGGTCACCGTCGAAGTCGGCATTGAACGCCGCGCAAACGAGCGGGTGGATGCGGATGGCGCGGCCTTCGATGAGCACCGGCTCGAACGCCTGGATACCCAGGCGATGGAGCGTCGGGGCGCGGTTGAGCAGCACGGGATGGTTCTTGATGACATCTTCGAGGATGTCCCAGACTTCCAGCTTCATATTCGCCACCATGCGCTTCGCGCTCTTGATGGTGTGGACGAAGCCTTTTTCCCTCAACTTCTTGATGATGAACGGCTTGAAGAGCTCGAGCGCCATCTCCTTGGGGAGACCGCACTGGTTGAGCTTGAGCTCGGGGCCGACGACGATGACCGAACGGCCGGAATAGTCGACGCGCTTACCGAGCAGGTTCTGACGGAAGCGGCCCTGTTTTCCCTTGAGCATGTCGCTCAGGGACTTGAGGGGCCGGTTGCCGGCACCGAGCACGGTGCGGCCATGGCGGCCGTTGTCGAACAGCGCGTCCACCGCTTCCTGCAACATGCGCTTCTCGTTGCGCAGAATCACTTCCGGCGCCTGAAGTTCCATGAGGCGCTTGAGGCGGTTGTGGCGGTTGATGACGCGGCGATACAGATCGTTCAGATCGGAGGTGGCGTAGCGGCCGCCTTCGAGCGGAACGAGCGGGCGCAGGTCCGGCGGAATGACGGGAACCACATCCAGCACCATCCACGCGGGATTGTTGCCGGACTTCTTGAAGGCCTCGACGACCTTGAGGCGCTTGACCGCCTTGGCGCGCGCCTGCTGCGACGAGGTGGAGGCGAACTGGTGGTGCAGCTCCACGCTGAGCTGCTCGAG
>CAZHID010000051.1:6525-6972 GCA_964532445.1 uncultured Planctomycetia bacterium
GGACGGTTGCCCGAACCGAGGAAACTCTCAGCGATCTTGAGGATCTTGAGAGCCTTGCGCTGGTTGGTCTCGCCCTTGGCGGCCGCGAGTTCCTTCTGGGTCTTCTTGACCAACTTGTCCATATCGACGTCCTTGAGGATCTCCTCAAGGGCCTCGGCGCCCATCTTGGCGACGAACTTGTTCGGTCCAAAGCGCTCCAAGGCTTCCTGGTATTTGTCCTCGTTCAGAAGGTCGCCCTTCTTGAAGTTCGTCTCACCTGCGTCGAGAACCACGTACTCTTCGTAGTACATGACGCGCTCGAGCTCACGCATGTTCAGGCCCACGAGGGCTCCGATGCGGGACGGAAGGGACTTGAAGAACCAGATGTGCGCCACCGGCGCGACGAGGTCGATGTGACCCATGCGTTCGCGGCGGACACGGGAAAGCGTGACCTCGACGCCGCAGCGG
>CAZHID010000051.1:7084-10768 GCA_964532445.1 uncultured Planctomycetia bacterium
CAGAAAAGACCGTCTTTTTCGGGCTTGAAAGTACGGTAGTTGATGGTCTCGGGCTTCTTGACTTCGCCGCGCGACCAGGACTTGATCACCTCCGGAGAGGCGATGCGGATCGAGATCTGGTCGAACGAGTTCAGGTTTTCGTTGATCATCATCAGCTTCCAGTCTCCGTCTCGTTCGGTTGATTCTTTTCCATCCGCACATCCAGGCACAGCGCCTGCAATTCGCGTACGAGCACGTTGAACGACTCCGGTACGCCGGGACGGAAGGAGTTCTCACCCTTCACGATGTCCTCATAAATGCGGGTCCTGCCCTGCACGTCGTCGCTCTTCACGGTCAGGAGCTCCTGGAGCGTGTAGGCGGCGCCGAATGCCTCCAGTGCCCATACCTCCATTTCACCAAAACGCTGGCCACCGAACTGGGCCTTACCGCCGAGCGGCTGCTGGGTGATCAGGCTGTAGGGGCCAATGGAACGGGCGTGCATCTTGTCATCGACCATGTGCGCGAGCTTCATCATGTAGATATAACCGACCGTGGTCTCCTGATCGAAGGCTTCGCCTGTCAATCCGTCGATGAGACGGGTCTTGCCGTGCTTCGGAAGCTTGGCCTTCCCCATGTACTCCTTGATCTGCTCTTCGCTGGCACCGTCGAAGACGGGGGTCGCGAAATGCACACCGAGCACATGAGCGGCCCAGCCGAGATGGGTCTCGAGCAGCTGACCGACGTTCATGCGTGAAGGTACGCCGAGCGGGTTCAGGATGATGTCCACCGGGGTTCCGTCGGCCATGTACGGCATGTCCGCGGCAGGCATGATGCGGGCGATGACACCCTTGTTACCGTGGCGGCCGGCCATCTTGTCGCCGACCGAAATCTTGCGCTTGGAGGCGACCTGAACGATCACCTTCTTGAGCACGCCGGGAGGCAGTTCGTCGCCGCGCTTGACGCGGTCGATCTCACGGCTCTCCTCGTAACGGAGCTCGTCGATCTGGTCCGTGAAGATGCGGACGACGCGGCGGACTTCCTCTTCAAGCTCCTCGTTGCCTTCGAGCTTGATGCTGTCCAGGTCGCATTCCACAAGGTCCTTGAGGTCGGACTTCAGGATCTTCTTGCCGGCCGCGATCACGGTGTCGCCCGACTCCTGGTGGACGAGGCTCGACGCGAGCTTCGCGCCAAGCAGGAGATCGGAGAGCTTTTTCTCCATGGTCTCGCGGCATTTTTCGATCTGCGTGACGTAAGTGCTTTGGATCTTGTCGATCGCGTCCTTCTCCTGCTTCCGCTCCTCGCGGGACTTGGAGGCGGGGCCCTTGCGCGCGAAGACCTTGCTGCTGATGATCACGCCGCGGATACCGGGCGGGACGATCAGGGAGGCATCGCGGACGTCGCCGGCTTTTTCACCGAAGATCGCGCGAAGGAGCTTCTCCTCGGGAGAAAGCTCGGTCTCGGACTTCGGAGTGACCTTGCCGACGAGGATGTCGCCGGGCTTCACTTCAGCGCCGATGCGGATGATCCCGTCCTCACCGAGGTTGCGAAGGTCTTCTTCGCCGACGTTCGGGATATCACGGGTGATCTCTTCCTTGCCCAGACGCGTGTCGCGGGCTTCGACCTCGAACTCTTCGATATGGACCGATGTGTAGACGTCGTCGCGGATCAGGCGGTCGGAAAGAATGATCGCGTCCTCGAAGTTATAACCGCGCCAGGGCATGAAAGCCACAAGCACGTTCTGACCGAGCGCGAGTTCCCCGTCCTTGACCGCGGGACCGTCGGCGATGACCTGACCCTTGCGGATCTTGTCGCCAGGTTGGACGATCGGACGCTGGTTGATGGTAGTGGACGCGTTGGAGCGGATGAACTTCTTGAGCGGATACTTGCGGCCGCTGACGACGATCTCGTTCGCGTCGGCCTGAGTGACCACGCCGGCTTCCTTCGCGACGATCGTCGCGCCGGAATCGGTCGCGACCCGGCCTTCCATGCCGGTGCCGACCAAGGGAGAGTGAGGGAAAAGCAACGGCACGCCCTGGCGCTGCATGTTCGATCCCATCAGCGCGCGGTACGCGGCGTCGTGCTCCACGCACGGGAAGAGCCCGGCGGCGACGCTGACCAGCTGCTTCGGGGACACGTCCATGTACTGGATCTCTTTGGGGCTCATGAACGGAAAGTCGCCGCGGAAACGGCAGGATACTTTCTTGTCCGTGTAGTTCCCGTGCTCGTCCACGCGGGCGTTGGCCTGCGCGATGACATAGCGGTCTTCGAGGTCCGCGGACAAATAATCGACCTTATTCGAAACCTTGCCGTCGACGACCTTGCGGTACGGCGTCTCGATGAAGCCGTGGTCGTTGATGCGGGCGTAGGTCGAAAGCGACGCGATCAGACCGATGTTCGGACCTTCAGGGGTCTCGATCGGGCAGATGCGGCCGTAGTGGGAGTGGTGAACGTCGCGGACTTCGAAGCCGGCGCGCTCGCGGGACAGACCGCCGGGTCCGAGAGCGGAAACGCGGCGCTTGTGCGTGAGCTCCGAGAGCGGGTTGGTCTGGTCCATGTACTGGGAGAGCTGGGTGCGGCCGAAGAAGTCGCGGATCACGCTCGAAAGGAGCTTCGAGTTGACGAGGTTATGCGGCATCATCGCGTCGAGCTCGTAGATGCCCATGCGCTCGCGGCAGGAGCGCTCGAGGCGCGCCAAACCGATGCGGAACTGGCCCTGAAGGAGCTCACCAACGGTGCGGACGCGGCGGTTGCCCAAATGGTCGATATCATCGACTTCGGCATCGCCGTTCTTGATGCGGAGAAGGCGCTTGATGACCTCGATGACGGTCTTGGAATCCAACGCGCGCTCTTCGAGGCTCACGTTGACGCCGAGCTTGCGGTTCATCACGAAGCGGCCGACCGCGGAAAGGTCATAGCGCTTCGGATCGAAGAAAAGGCGCTCGATCATGTTCTTGGCGCTCTCAAGCGTGGGAGGGTCGCCCGGTCTTAAGCGGTGATAGATGTCCACGTACGCTTCATCGGCGTTGTGAGTATGGTCCTTTTTCAGCGTGGCGACGATCTCAGGAACTTCCGTGCGGGTGATGAAGATCGTCTTGATGCTCTTACCGGCCAGCTTGAGCAGTGTCTCACGGGTCAGCAGGGTCCCCTTCTCGATGACGACCGACTGGGTCTCTTCATCGATGATGTCCTCGGCGACCGTGTGGTTGACGAGGTTCTTGGGATTGTACCGGTTGATGTTGTCGATCTTTTCGATGCCGCAGAACGCCTTGATGATGTCCTTGTCTTCCGAAAAGCCGAGCACGCGCAGGACCGTGGAGGCGAGGATCTTGCGGCGGCGGTCGATGTAGGCGTAAAGGACATCGTTGATATCGAACTCGAACTCGAGCCAGGCGCCCCGGTTGGGGATGATCCGGGCCGAGAAGAGTACCTTGCCGTTGGGATGGACGTTCTTCTCATAGGAAACGCCCGGGGAGCGGTGCAGCTGACTGACCACCACGCGTTCGTCGCCGTTGACGACAAAGGTGCCGGTCTCCGTGATGAGCGGAAGTTCGCCCATGTACACGTCCTGCTCTTTGGTTTCCTTGGGGCCCTTGAGACGCAGCTTGACCTTGAGCGGAGCGGCGTAGGTCAATCCGCGGCGGTAGCATTCTTCCAGGGGGAACTTGGGGTCGTTCAACGAGTAAGAAACGTATTCAAGCGTGTACT
>CAZHID010000052.1:0-10580 GCA_964532445.1 uncultured Planctomycetia bacterium
CATCACCTTTTCGAGCGCCGCGCCGGTGCCCGCCGCGTAACGGGGTTCCTTCAGGAAGTCCACCCGGATCACTGACGACTCGACCTTCGGCGGGGGGCTGAACGCCCCGCGGCCGATCACCCAGAGGACCCCGATCTCCGCGTGGAGCTGCATCCAGATCGAGATCGGCCCGCACTCCCGGGTCCCGGCCGGCGCCGCGAGCCGGTCGGCGAATTCCTTCTGAACGGTGAGGATCACGCCGGACCAGAATTCGCGGCGCTGGAGCAGCCACTCCAGGATCGGCGATGTGATGTTGTACGGGATGTTCCCGATGGCGAGTGTCCCCGGCTCCAGGATGCCCTTAGGCTCCCACCGGAGAATGTCCGACTCAATGACCCTGACCCTCGGTTCCGGGGCGAAGCGCTCGGCGAGCGCCCCGCAGAATCGGCGGTCCGCATCCACCGCGGTGAGCGGCAGACCCAATTCAACGAGCCGCTCCGTCAGGAACCCCGTTCCCGGTCCGATCTCGAGCACGGCTTTGGACGGGATCGAGGCGGCGGCCGAACGGATGAATTCCAGCGCGGCGCGGTCGGTCATGAAGTTCTGCCCGAGCCGCTGGCGCGGACGGGTGTCGAGCTGTTTGAGGATGAGATCGAGACGGCGCTGGAGCGAAAGGTCAGCGGACGGCTGAGGCTCGGACAAGGTCAGGAGGCGGAAGCGGCGGGGTCCGCGGCCGGGGCCGGGACCTCAGCCGCCATCTCGGCGATCGAGGGATCCTGGAAGGAGATGAACGCTTTTTCGCGGAGCTCAGCCAGCCAGGACTTGAGCTCGTCGGCCACTTTTTTCTTGTAGAGGTAATTTTCGATCCGCGGGATCGCTTCCTGATAGGAGATGCCGGCGGACTGACGCTTTTCTTCCACACGGAAAAGGTGGAGGCCCAGCTGGGTCTGGATCGGGTCGCTGGTCTGTCCGGCTTCAAGCTTGAAGATGGCCTTATCGATCCGGTCCATGAACCGGCCCTGTTGGACCCAACCCATGTCGCCGCCGCTGGCCGCGTCCGAGGCTTCCGAGTATTCCTTGGCCATTTCCGCGAAGTCCGCGCCCTGGGCGAGCTGATCGACGATCGACTGGACGGTGCCCCGAGCGAGCTCTTCCGACCGCGTCGTGCCGGCGCGGACCAGGATCAGACGCGCGCGAAGCTCAGGCACGCCTCTGAAGTCGTCCGGATGCTCGTCGTAAAAGGCCTTGATCTCTCCGGGCGACAGCGTCACTCGCGACTTGACCTTGAAGTCCACCATCTTGCGCTTCATGATGTCCTCACGAAAACGGTCGCGGAGCTTCTTACGGGACATCCCCTGCTCCTTCATCACCTTGTCGAAGACCTCTTCGGACGGGAACTTCTCGCGCATTTCCTCGACCATATCGTCGATCTCAGTCTCTTCGGCCGTGATCTTGAACTTGGGGTCCACCGCGCGGGCGGCGCTGATGATGAGACGGTCGGAGATCATGTCCTTGAGGACGTTCTTACGGATCTCGATGAGCTTCGCGTCCAGGTCGGCGCCGGACGTGGTCGCGCGCAGGCGCGTGATGAGCGGGTAGAGCGCCTGGTTCAGGTCGGAATCGGTGATGATCTCGTCGTTGACGACGACGAGGATGCGGTCCAGTGTGTTCTGGGCTGCGGCCGGAATGGCCTGGACCGTCAGGAACGCCGCGGCGGCCGCGGCGGCCGCGAAACGCTTAAGCCGCGGGTTTCGCGGCTGAGAAGTCGAGTTTTTCAAGTTCATCGGTGTTCAGCTTGACGCCGGCCTTCTTCTTCAGCCGCTCGATGAGCGCGTTGAAGGCCTGGGACCTTTTTTCGAGGGTGAGCCTGTCGCGGATCTCCTTGCTGACGAGGTGGAGCTCCTTGGTCTGGGGCTTGGCCTCTCCGGTCGCCTTGAGGATGTGGAAGCCGAACTTGGACTGGGTCACTTCGCTCAGGTCGCCGACCTTGAGCCCGAACAGCGCTTCTTCGATCTCAGGGATCACTTGGCCTTTACGCACATAACCCAGGTCGCCGCCCTTGGCCGCGGTGGGGTCCATTGAATACTTCTTGGCCAGCTCCTCGAAGATCTCGCCCGCCTTGATCCGGACGACCAACGCTTCCGCTTCCTTGCGGTCGCGCACCAGGATATGGGACGCGCGGAGCCGGTACGGTACGATGAACTCGTCGGTGTGGGCATCGTAGTAGGTCTTGATGTCCGCGTCGGTGACTTCGAGCTTTTTCTCGATCTCCTGCTCGATGAGCTTGGTGACGAGGATGCGGTTGCGGGACTGGCGGAGGATGTCCTGGACGTCCGTGAGGTGCTGGACGCCTTTGGCCTCGGCCTCCTGCAGCAGGAGGCGCTCCGTGACGAAGCTGTCCAGGAATTCCGATTTCTTCTCCTGGGCGACCGTCCGGATGTGCTCGGGCATGCTGTGCACGGCCTTCAGGAATTCGGCCTCGGTGACGGCGCCGCCGTCATAAGTGGCAAGGACCTTGCCCTGGTCCGCTTTTTTGGAGCATCCGGAAAGGGCGAACGAAAAGGAGGAGACAGCGATAAGTGCGGACAGGAGAAAAAAGGAAGAAGTGGTTTTAAGGTTTTTCATGCGGCTGACTATATCACAACATTCCCGCGCAGGCAATTTTGGCCCGGGTTGGGCGGACAGGTCATTGTTCGGAGGCTGAAGGGATCTGCTCCAGGATGGCCAGAAGCTCTTTGGATGATACGTAACCCGTTGTCCTTAAAGAAGTTATCTCTTTACCCAACGCGTCGAAAAATAGCATGGTCGGGATCCCGTAGACCTTGTTGTCCTCCGCCAGCGTCATTTGATCCGCGTTGCCGGCATCCGGGAGATCCACCTTGATCCGCTCGAACCGGTCAAAGGCCCGGACCACGGCCGGATTCCGGTAGGTGGTCGCTTCCATCTCCTGGCAGGGCAGACACCAATCCGCGTAGAAATCCGCCACGGTCGGCCGGCCGGACGCGAGCGACTGCTTCAGCACCTCCGGCGTGTACGCCGTCCAGGTCAGACCGCCAGCCTTGGCATGAACTCCCGCTTCAGGGGCGGTCCCCGCCTGACGGACCGGGAGCAGGTCCCAGGATCCGGCGGCCAGCCACAAATAAAAAGCTCCGAACCCCAACAGGACCACGCCGAAGAACCGGTCCACCCACACCATCCAGGCCCCCGCCTTGGGAAGCGCCTTGATGCCGTGCGAGAAGGTGCCCAATAACAGGTACGGGAACCCCAGACCCAGCGCCATCACGAAAAAAAGCCAGAACCCGTAGACCGGATCCTGCCGCTCCGCCACATGGGCCAACAAAGCCGCCACGGGCGGGCCGATGCACGGCGCGGCAAAGACCCCGACAAAAAGACCCGAGACAAAAAGTCCTCCCAGACCGACCCGCTTGCGGCCGAGCTTCTCGAGAACGGCCGTCGGGGCCTGGACCCGGAACAGCCCGAACATCGAGAGCGCCATCGAGAACATCAGGATCGCGATCGCCAAAAGGACCCAGGGACTCTGCAGGAGCGCACCGAAGAAGCCGCCGCTGAGAGCGGCGGTGATGCCGAGAGCGCTGTACATCACCGTGATGCCGAGCACGTAGACGAGCGCGCTGATGAACGAGGAAAGGAGGGAGTTGTTCCCGGTCCTGGAAAAGATCGAGACCGTGATCGTGAGCATCGGATACACGCAGGGCGTGAGGTTCAGCGCGACCCCCGCCAGAAAAAGTCCGGCCAGGCCGAGCCAATCCTGCGTCATCGCACCGCTTTCATCATTTTATTGAAGCTGGCCGTGGAGATATGCAGTTCGGCCAGGAGAAGGCCCAGCGCCGGCTCGAATTCCGTGAGGTTGTCCGGCGCGGAATCGGGCTGCTGGCTCCAATGCTTGATCAGCAGGAAGATCTCCTCCTGCGTCCGGCCCAGATCCAGGGTGAGGTCCATGCGCTTGGCAAGCTTGAGGATGTTCAGGCATTCTTCGATCAGCCCGGTCTCGGGGTCCTGGACGAATTCCCTCCCCTTCTTGCTGAGCTCCCGGGACAGGAGGCGCGCCGTTTCCTTCTTCTGGATCTCGACGTTCAGCGAGTCGGCCGTTTCCATCAGCTTGAACACGGGCGGCGCTTTTTTGGGATTGAAGCGGTGCGAGGCGAGGTCGCGGATGCCGTCCTCGATCCGCTTGTTCAGCGTGTATTCGACGACATACCGGAACTCCAGCGGGATCGGCAGATTGATCGAGCGGTAGATCTGGCTCATCCACAGGTTCTCGTCGTAGAGCTTGAGATAGACGTCGCTCACCTTCTCCAGCGTCTCGCGCGTCAGGAGACGGATCACCTTGAGCCGGTCCTCAATGAGCAGGTTCTTAAGGCCGAAGTAGGTCTCGCCGAAGAAGTTGTCGATCTTCCTCAGGAGCTCGAAGATCGGCTGCTGATGCAGCCCCTCGAACAGCTCCGCCTCGATCTTCTGGTAGTCCTCTTCGGACTTGAACGGGATCACCGAACAGCGGAAGTCGTAAAGACCCGACTGCACGACGACGTGAATGTAGTCCCCCGAGCTGCCGGTGATCCTGGAAGCGATCTTGACGCGGCCCACATTGAGCGTGGTCGTCCCGAAGCGTTCGATCCTTCGGTTCAGGACGTCCAGGTCGAAGCAGTAAAAATTCATATGGGAACGGACCTCAGCACCCTCCTCAAAGATCGATCCGATCGCGTAGTAACTGACAATGTGGCGCAGGGTCGCGACCGCGGGGCGCGCGAACCGCTCGTAGACCCCTTTTCCATTCTGAAGCGCGGGGATGTTCGACGGCGCTTTTTCCAGAAGCTTCAGGAATTCAGCCTCATGGTCGACGCCGTTCGCCTGGTACGCGAGCTGTATCACACGCGCGGCGTACTGCAGGATCTGCGCGGTCTCGATGCCGGAAACCTCAGTGAAGAACCATCCGCAGCTCGTGTACATCAGCATCGCGCTGCGCTGCATCTCGAGAAGCCGGAGCGCGGTCGTGAGGTCCTTGCCCGCGAGCGGGCGCGCGGTGTGCTGTTCCAAAAAGGGCTTGAGGTTCTTCTTGCGGTCCAGGATCACGTGAACGTAAGCGTCCCTCGCGGCCCAGGGATCCTTGAAAAAAGCGGGGCCCATTTTGTCGAACACCGCCGAGGCTTCGTCGCGGAGCCAATCAAGCGCGTCCCGCAGCGGGCCGCGCCAATCCTGATGCCATTCATCGGGCCCGCCGCCGCGGCAGCCGCAGTTGCGTTTCCAGCGTCCGACGCCGTGCGCGCAGCTCCATGAGGTCCCCTCGCCTTCGGGACCGGGCTTGAGACGGACTTCCCAGGCGGGCGGGTTCTCGGCCAAAAATTGCCCGTAGTTCACGACGCGCCAGCCGCGGGCTTCGGCTTCCCGGTGCGTCAGGTACGCGAGCACACGGTCGCCGAACGATTTGTGATGCCCGTACGTCTCGCCATCCGTCGCGACGTGCAGGAGCTGCGGGCCGGACAGCTGGTGGCTGCGGGCGGCGGCGATCCGGTCCGCGAAGACGTTGGCGGCCGCGAGCGCGGTCTCGAACGCGACCGACTGCGCGATCACTCCGTCATAGAAAAAAATGTCGATGTAGCGGCCGCGGTCGATCGAGGAAAAGCAGCGGTACGCCCGGCGCGGGTCGACCGATCCGCCGGAGACGTCCTGCCACTCGTGCGCGTTCATCGCGCGGACGGATTCGGCCTGGTACGGCGAGAGGATGATGTACTTCACTTTTTCCTCGATGAGGACCTCGATCGTCTCGGCGTCCACGGCCGTCTCCGGCAGCCACATACCTTCGGACGGACGGTCGAAGTGGTGCTTGAAGTCCTCGAGACCCCAGCGGATCTGGGTCACCTTGTCGCGCCGGTTGGCCAGAGGAAGGATCATGTGGTTGTAGGCTTGGGCGATCGCGTTGCCGTGGCCCGCGTGGCGTTCAACGCTGCGCCGGTCGGCTTCAAGGATACGGCGGAACGTGTCGCGGTGCTTTTCGCAGATCCAGGACAGGAGCGTCGGACCGAAGTTGAAGCTCATGCGCTCGTAGTTGTTGACGATGTCAACGATGTGTCCCTGTTCGTCGATCACACGGGCGCGGGAGTTGGGCAGGTAGCACTCGTAGTGGATGCGTTCGTTCCAGTCGTGGAACGGGGCGGCGCTCTCCTGGCGCTCGACGCCCTCGATCCAGGGATTCTCACGAGGCGGCTGGTAGAAGTGCCCGTGGATGCAAAGACAGAGGTCGCTCATGGCTCCGCTCAGCCTTCGTGTTTCAGCAGGACGATGCTGAGCGGCGGCAGCTGCAGCGTCATCGACGCGGGCCGGGGGTGGTGCGGCGTGTGCTCCGTGACCTTGCGGCCCAAAAGCCCTACACCGCTGCCGCCGTAGTCAGCCGCGTCGGTGTTGATGAGCTCCCGGTAAGTGCCCGCGCGCGGAACGCCGACACGGTAATCGTGGCGCGGGACCGGGGTCATGTTGCAAACGGCGATGATGAGCTCCTTGAACCCGCGGGACCAGCGCGCGAAGCTGATGACGCTCGAATCGCCGTCCGCGAAGTCGATCCACTCGAAGCCTTCGGACGTGAAGTCCACCTCGTAGAGGGCCGGATGGTCCCGATACACGCGGTTCAGGTCGCGCACGAGCGTCTGCACGTGCTGATGCCGGTCAAAGTCCAGGAGATGCCAGTCGACGGACTGGGTCGCTGACCATTCGTGCCACTGACCGAAGTCGCAGCCTTGGAACAGGAGCTTCTTGCCCGGGTGCGCGAACATGTAGCCGAGAAAAAGACGCAGATTCGCCAGCCGCTGCCAGTCATCGCCGGGCATCTTGTCGAGCAGCGCGCGCTTGCCGTGCACGACCTCGTCGTGCGAGATCGGCAGGATGAAGTTCTCGGTGAACGCGTACAGGAGCGAAAAAGTGATCAGGCCCTGGTGCCACCTGCGATGCACCGGTTCCTTCGAAAAATATTCCAGCGTGTCGTGCATCCACCCCATGTTCCACTTGAGACCGAACCCGAGACCGCCCATGAACGTCGGCCGCGACACGCCGGGCCACGCGGTCGACTCCTCCGCCGAGGTCACGATGCCGGGGAAGCGTTCGTAGACCGTCTCGTTGAACTTTTTCAGAAAGTCCTTGGCTTCAAGGTTCTCGTTGCCTCCGAACATGTTCGGCGCCCACTCGCCGTAATTGCGCGAGTAGTCGAGGTAGATCATCGACGCGACCGCGTCGACGCGGAGACCGTCCACATGGTACTTGTCGAGCCAGAAAAGGGCGTTGGCGATCAGGAAGTTCTTGACCTCGGGACGGCCGTAATCGAAGACGAAGGTGCCCCAATCCTTGTGGTCGCGCTTTTTCCAATCCTCGTACGCGAAGATCTCGCGGCCGTCGAAGTTGGCGAGCCCATGCGGGTCCTGCGGGAAATGTCCGGGGACCCAGTCGATGATGACGCCGATACCGTTCTGATGGCAGTGGTCCACAAAGAACATGAAATCCTTGGGGTCCCCGAAGCGGCTCGTCGGCGCGAAATAGCTGACGACCTGATACCCCCATGATTCGTCCAGAGGATGTTCCATCACGGGCATGAGCTCCAGGTGCGTGTAGCCCATCTTCTTGCTGTAATCCACTATCTCGCGGGGGTGGGCGCGGTACGGCAGGAATTCATCGCCGGAGGCGCCGCCGCGTTTCCAGGAACCGAGATGCACCTCGTAGACGGACATGGGTTTTTGGAGCGGGTCGGTCTGACGGCGCTGGGCCATCCAGGCGGAATCGCCCCACGCGTAATCGTCCAGGCGCGCGACGCGTGAGGCGGTCTTGGGCCGCGTCTCCGCCCAGAACGCGTACGGGTCCGCCTTCTGACGGACCTGATCATCACAGCCCCGGACCGCGTATTTGTACAGGATCCCTTCGCGGAGCCCCGGGATGAACACCGACCAGATGTTCGAATGACGCACCTTGGACATCGGGTGCGCCGCTTCCTGCCAACCGTTGAAGTCGCCGACCACGCTGATGCCGATCGCGTTCGGGGACCAGACGGCAAAAAGCACACCGTCAACTCCACCCATATTTTTTTCATGCGCGCCCAACAAGTCGTAGCTGCGCTGATGGGTGCCTTCCGCTAAAAGGTGCAGGTCAAAATCGGAAAAATCAGCGGGCTGGCCCGAAGGAGGCGTTGGAGGTGTTTGGGATTTATGCGGCATATGATTTTTTTATTTATTGGATTTCATATCTTAACGGAAAATAACAATTTTGTCACCGTGGACCCGGGCCTGGCTACGCGGAAAAAAAGAACCCCGGACCTTTTGGATCCGGGGTTCTCGAGGACCGAGGCTGTGCTGAAATTAGATGACCGTCAGCGTGTACGTTGCCGTGGTCGAGTAATTGCCGGCGGGCTGGTCAGGAGCGACCGCGACCCAACCCGGGAACGGCGCGGAGCCATCAGGGTTACCCCCGTGGATCCCGTAGACCAGATTGACGAGGGCGGTGTTGCCCGAGGCGCTGGACGTGTAGATGGTCTGGTTGGTCATGACACCGGCCTGGTTGGCGCCGTTGAACGTGTCGCCGGAAATGTCGTTGCCATTCTGGGTCGCCTGAATGACCTTCATGAGCAAGGCGTTCGGGAGCGTGTGCGTGGCGCTCGCGATCGCGGGGACGTTGGCCTTGACGGTGTAGGGCTGGCCCGAGGTCGTGGCACCCAGGAACACGGCGAAGGACTTGGCGCTGCGCTGAGCGTCCGTTCCGTTCTTCAGAAGCTCTCCGAACGCCATGTTCGGCGCGAGGTTCGCACCGACGGGATTGCCCGCGTTGTCCAATTCGAAGATCGTCATTGTCAGCGCGACTTCGGACGCGACCGACGTGGTCACATTGGCGGTCTGGGTGAGCGCGGCGTGAGCCGAAACGCTTCCCGTCATAAGGATCATGGCGATCAGTAAGGCCTTCTTCATGGGGTTCTCCTGGTGAGTGACTTGGGTCTCAAAAACTAGACCGGATTACAACACCGATTTGAGATTAAGTCAATCTTAAATCAAAGTTTAAATAATAACCTTACTACATCCGCTCCGCGAGTTCGTCCGCGGCTTTCATCGCGTCCAATTCCGCCGCCGTGGCGGGCCGGGGGCTCAGGCCTGTCTGACCCGGAGTCAGGTCCACGGCCTGCCCCGCGTTCAAGTCCGCTTCCGCTCCGCTCTCTTTGTTCCTGACGCGGATACCGCCTTCCTTCACGGCGAAGGTCGTCACGGTCGTTCCCTCATTCCCGGCGACGCGTCCCCAGAACTGCGTCCCCCGGACAGCCGCCACGGACGTAGGCGTGTCCACCAGGAATCGGGTGCCTTCAGGCATTTTTTTCACGTTCAGCACGATGTTGCCTTCGGCGACCAGGACCCTTATGTTCCCGTCCTTCATTGCCGCGACCGCCGCGGTCGTGTCCGGAAGCAGGCGGCAGCCGGCCTGGTTGTTCAGAACGAGGTCCACCACCGCGCCCGGGCGGGTCATCACCATGTCCCCGGCGGCGCAGGACATTCCAGGTTTGGCGCGCATGATGCCGTCCGTGCCGGCGATGAAGGCCTCGCCGCTGACCGCCATGATGCGGGCCTCGTCCGCGCGAGCGGCACCGGCTCCCGCCAGCGAACAAGCGGCTGTCAGGAACAGAACCAGGGATACTTTTTTCATCGATCCTCCATCGTTAGAATTCAGGTTCAAGTCCGACGCGCTGCATGATCGCGTTGCGCCGCGAAAAATATTCCGCCTCTCCGATCATTCCCATCTGGTAGCGGTATTCCAGATCGTCCATCTCCATCTCTTCCGTGCGCGAAAGCCCCCTCACCGGCCGATGCGGCAGACCGTCCGGCCCGCGCGGCACATCGATACGCATCGGATCGACCGGCATTCCAGGAGGGGCCGTCATCGCCTGCTGCTGCCGATCGAACTCTTCCTGACGCTCGTATTCACGCCGCATCCGGTGCTCGTCCCCCGTCATCTCGCCGGAAATGTTCGGACCGCTCTCGAACTCGGCCGCGACGGCCGGCGTCACCGCGAAAAGCATGGCCGTCCATAGCACCGCGGACAGGGTCGCCTTGACGTCGCATCTGATCTGAACGCTCATTCGAAAAGGTCCTCCCGGATCGTTCCTTGTTCTTGAAGCCCCGAAACACCCAGACCCAAAAGTCTCACCGGCCGCCGGCCCGCTTCCGTTTTTTCGGCCAAAAGTCGGCAGGCCACCCGGTACAGGTCATCGGGGCTTTTGACCGGCGCCCCAAGCGTCTGTGAACGCGTGATCTGCTGAAAATCATGGTACTTGAGCTTGAGGACGACGGTCCGGCCTGTCAGCCCCTCGCCTCGAAGCCCTTCCACGAGCTCATCGGAAAAATCCTTGAGCTTCCGCTTGAGCCGCTCGACGTCGGTCACGTCCGCGCCGAACGTCTCCTCGCTCGAATGCTGTCTCGGCATTCCGCCGGGCTCCACCGCGCGGTCGTCGCGGCCGTTGGCGCGCTCCCACATCTCGACTCCGGACTTCCCGAACGCGTCAAATAATCTCTGCCGGCCGAACCCGGACAGGTCCCCGCAAGTCGCGATCCCCAGGGCGGTGAGACGCT
>CAZHID010000053.1:0-1095 GCA_964532445.1 uncultured Planctomycetia bacterium
CAGATGTTGTCGAACGCGTTCATCTCGAGCATGAGCGGCAGGTAGCTCATCTGGATGATCCAAAGCCCCTGAGGATCAAGGCATTTGACGATGTCGCCGACGAACTTGTTGGGGTCGTCCAGGTCGTAGAACATCGCGATCGACGTGATGATCTTGGCTTTCTTGCCCGGCAGCGCCGCTTCGAACGCTTCGTAATTGAAGTAATCGTTGACGATCCGGTCGGTCCCGACCTTGGCCTCATGGATCAGGTTCTTCGCGGGGTCGAATCCCGCCAAGTGGATCCCCTTCTTCTTATAGGAGCGCAGGAGCGTGCCGTCGTTGCAGCCGATGTCGAGGACCCAGTCCCCGCGCTTCAGCGCGACGCGCTTGGAGGCGCAGGCCGTGATGTCCGCGAGCGCTTCGCGCATCATCGCGTTGGTCCCGGAGTGGTAATAATAAAAGCGGTACATTTTCTCGGGGTTCACCGAGTGACGCAGCTGCAGCAGGCCGCATCCCCCGTGGGCCGGATCGCATAGCACGAGCTCGAGCGGGTACGTGGTGTCAGCGGTGGCGGACCGCTCGGTCACGAAGTCCGAAACGTAAATGCTTCCCAGCGACAGGATCGCCGCGAGCTCCGAAGATCCGCACACGCGGCATTCCGAAATGACCCTAAAATCCAGATTGTCTTTCATTGATGACTCCCGGTTGTGGCCGCGCCCGCGGTGGACAAAGGCGCGTCCGCCTGGGCGGCAGGCTTGCGCCCCACCACCACGGCGTAGGTGAACAGGTCGCGCGGGCCAAAGGCGTAGCGCTTCAATTCGAATCCGGCCGATTCGATCAGCCTTCGGGCGTGCTCCCGTGAGCGCAGCCGGGTGATCTCGTCGGGGTGAAGAGCGATGTTCTTCTTCATCACCCGGTTCAGAACAAAGTGGACGCCTTTGAGGAAAATAACGCTCGCGCCGTGCTCCGGAGGCCAAAAAAGGACGATCTTCCCCTCAGGCTTGAGCACCCGCTTGAACTCGGCGAGGATCTTCGCGATGTCCTCTTCCGTAAAATGCTCCATCACGCCCAGGTTGTAGATGCCGTCAAAGGACCCGTCCGGGGACGGGATGGCGA
>CAZHID010000053.1:1155-4547 GCA_964532445.1 uncultured Planctomycetia bacterium
GCCGCCGTGCATTTTTTTGTACCGCTCCAGAGCCGGCACCGAGATGTCGAGCGCCGTCACCCGGGCGTGCTGGACGGCGCCTGAGTCCACTTGCCCGCCGCCGCAACCCGCGTGCAGGACCCTGGCCCCGGCCGCGAATTCCCTTCGCGCGAACCCGTTAAGGAGCGGGCGGATAAGGAAAATACGATAAAACTCCGCGATCACATCGTAGACGACCTTGGTCCCGCTCTGCTTCTTGTTCCAGTACACGTCCCAAGCCGCCTCGTCGGAAGACCGCTCCGTTCCGGCCGATCGTTCGATCGGCGGTACGTAGATCAGCTCGGAGCGGCGGGTGCGGGTCTTGCGCCAGGTGGAAAAAAGCAGCTTCAGACTCCCCAAGGCGTCGGAAATGCGCATTTTGGAGTGCCCGTAGGTGCGCTTGGGCAGACGGATCGGGATCTCGAGCACCCCATGACCGTTCAAGCAAAGGATGTGAAGGCTCTCGAAAAAGAATGAATAGCTGTTGGAGACCACCCGGTCAAAGACACCTTGAGGGATCCGGTCCAGGCGGTACGCGCGAAAGGCGCCCGAAGCGTCGTACGGCATCATGAGCAGATGGCGGGTCAAAAAGTGTCCCAAGTGGGTCAGGAAGCGGCGGAACAGGTTCCAATCCGCGAGGCTTTCGCGCTGCATGTAACGCGACCCCACCACCACGTCGTGGTTCTCGGCGCCCTGGATGAATCGCGGGATGTCGGCCGGTTCATGGGTGAAGTCGCAGTCCATGGTCACCAAAAGGCGATAACCCCGCCGGTAAGCCCATTCGATCCCCTCCCGATGCGCGCTGCCGATGCCCAGCTTGCCGCTGCGGTGGAGGACGAAAAGCCTCGGGTCCGCGGACTTGAGCGATTCCAGGAAGGCCCCGGTGCCGTCCGGGGAGCCGTCATCCACGAACAGGAGGTCCGACCGGATGCCCATGGAGCGGATCTCCCGATAGAGCTTTTCGGAGTTTTCCCGTTCGTTGTAAGTGGGGACCAGGATCAGGTGTTGAAGAGGGTCCGGGGTGGGTTCCATGGCGGTTTATTATAAAGCGTGCCCGCGCGTTATCCAACACAAATAGGAACCCCCCGCCCCTCTTGCGAGGAACGGGGGGTTTGAAACGAACTAGGTCTGTAACGCTGCCTTAGCTTAGAAGGTCACGTTGACGCCGGTCACAACCTGCGTCGCGGTGCTGTCAACTTCACCATGGCCAACGGCACCGACGGCGGTCGCCGTGTTGGCGCTGCTGTACACGTCACCGGGGAAGAACCACGCCAGGCCGAGCGTGAAGGTCACGTCTTCGGTGTAGTCGTAGGTGATGTCGAGGTCGAGTTCGCTGCCGAGCTCGTTGCCGACATTCTGCGTTCCGGCGGTCGTGTTGATGATGTCTTCATCGGACCAGAACCAGTAGTACTTACCACCGATCTTCAGGTCTTCCATCGGCGCGAAGCCGGCGGAGACGAAGAAGGTCTGGAAGTTCGTGCTGGAGGCGCCGTCACCAGTGAGGGCGGTCTCGTAGTAGGTCTCGAGGTAGTCGTGGATCACGCCGTAGGTCGGGGAGCGGAAAAGACCGTTCCAACCTTCGAACGTGGTGCCGGACGAAGTTTCGTCACCGGAGGTGAAGAAGTACTCAAGGCCGACGTACGGCTTGTAGGCGTGATCGCTCCACCGGTATTCGGCGAAGATATCAAACATCCAAGCTTCGATGTCGCGGGCTTCGACGTTGCGGACCGTGCCGGCGTAGCTGTCGCCCATCTGATAGGCAACTTCACCACCGATGGTCATGTTCGACACGGGGTCGAACTGAGCGCGGGTACCGACGACGTAGGTCTCGTTCGTGTTGGGCTGGACCAAGAGACCAGCGGTCGCGTCGTTGGTGGCCTTGTCATAGTCGGCGCCGAGGTAACCTTCCCACTCCGCGTTGTACTCGGAGAAGGCGTAGTTCACGTTGGCGAACCAGAACGAACGATCGTCTTCGTCGTTATGATCACCCTGGGCGATGTTCGCGTACACGAAGTCGAGCGTCCAAGGCTCGAAGTCAAGCGTGGCGCGGGCAGCGTCGAAGGCGGTAACGGCGGAGAACTCGTCAGCGGCGATCGCGGCCTGGGGATCCTGGATCTGCCAGTTGCCGAAGATCAGACCACGGCCGAACTCGATGTCCTGACGACCGAGCGTGAGGGTCAGAGGGGCGTAGAACGCTTCCTTCAACGTCACGTAGGCCAGGTCGACACCGAGGTCGAACTCAGCGCCGGTGTTGGTGGCCGACGCACCGGTGGTTCCACCGTCATAGACGTTGGAGTTCCAGTCGCGCTGGTTGAAGAGGTTGATCACCACCGACACGTTGTCGGTGAGGTCAGCCGCGATTTCAACCTGCACGGTGGACATGAACCAATCAGCCGCGTCGTTGGAGTCCGTCGCGCTGCTGGTGGCGCCGGTACCAGGAACCGTTCCCGCAAGCGGGACGATCGAGGTGTCGTTACCATCACGGAGGTCAAAGTCCTCCTTGTAGATCCACTTGGCGTCAACGGATCCGGAGACCTTGACGGTTTGGGTTTCCGCGAAAGCGGAGGCCGAGAAGGCCAGCGCAAGGGCGAAAACACCGAGAATGCGAAGGTGTTTCATTTAGTAGCTCCTTTAAGAGTCATTATTTTCGAAGTTAGAGAAACGTGGCTTTCGCCAGAACGCGTTTCAGGCAACCCTCAGACCTAAACACCTACGTTCACCTCCCTTTGCGGCGTAAACTAGGTTGCCAATTGTCAGATATGTTAAGCGGACAAGAAAGATACTAACAGAAAGGGTCTTAAAGCGCAATAGGCGGGCTGGGTCAGGCCTTGCGGCCCCAATACAGGCGGATGAGCTCCAAGTAGCCCCGAATGGTCCTGAGGCTGTTGTTCTTGCTAGGGGTCGGCTTCTGGTCATACCTCAGGACGAACGGGACCTCCGTGATCCGGGCCCCCATCATTCGGAGCTTGAACAGGGTCTCGGGAGCGGCCACGAAGCCCAAGTGCGGCAACCGGATGAAGTTCCGGCCAAAGTGACGAACAGCCTTCCTTATAATAGAGGCCCGGTACACCCGGTAGTTGCAGCTGTACTCCCTCAACCCCCTGACAGGGAAAAAGATCTTCAGGACGATCCCGGCGCCCATGCTCATCAGGGTCTTGAACGCAGAAAGGCCTTCCTGCCCCCCGCCCTTCCCGAACCGTGACAGCACCACCACGTCGTACCCTTCCTTCAACTTGTCGATCGCGGGGACCGCGAACTTGGGCTCGTGCGTGTCGTCGCAGTCGAGCGAAATGATGACGTCCTCGTCCGCGGCGGTCGCCGCCAAGTATTCAAAGCCGTCGATCATCGTCTGTCCCAGCCCCGCGTTCTTTTCG
>CAZHID010000053.1:4557-6379 GCA_964532445.1 uncultured Planctomycetia bacterium
CCGGTCAGAGCTCCCGTCGTCGAACACAAGGATCCGGTATTCGATCCCGGCCGCTTTGAAGACGTCGTCGAATTTTTTGACCAGGATCGGCAGTGCGATCTCTTCGTTGTAGGCGGGCAGGAATATACGGATCATGACGCGGACATCACAGGAGCTTCGACGATCCGGATCCCCTCGCGCCGGGCGGCGCGGACCAGGATGGCGGTCCATTCCGTTTCGGCCGCCGCGCTCAGCTGATCTATACGGTCGCGGATGAACGCGGCGGGCACCGCCAAACAAGGCGGTCGGGATTCGGACAAGTTTCCGGCGGCTCTTCTCAAACCCCCGGCGATCCTCGCGGACCAACGGCCCCAAGCGGTCCCGCCGCGGCTCACCGAAAGCGCTGCCCGGCGCGTTCCGGCACGCCAGGAACCCGGCGCCAGACCGTGGACGAGGATCTCGATCTCCTTGGGCGGCATTCCGGCGGACGCGTCCCACAGGACCAGATGACGATCGGAGCCGGGGTCGTCCTGCAGCGCGGAGAGAACGGCGGCGCGGTCCGAACGCACGTCCAAAGCGAAGGTGCCGGCGGCGGCGCGATACTTGGCGAAAGCCGCGGTGACGGGTCCAGGCGAACGGCCGGCTTCAAGGACGATCATGATCAGGGTGGGAGCGAGGGCCGCTGTCGGTTCAGGCATTTTTAAAATAAGCGATGGTCGAGGCGAGCCCTTCGCGCAAGCCGACGCGAGGCTGCCATTTGAGGAGCCGCTTGGCAAGCGAGATATCCGGACAGCGGCGCTTGGGATCGTCCACCGGCAGCGGCCGGTACACGAGCCTGGACTTGGAGCGGGTCAGCTGGATCACGATCTTGGCCAGGTCGACCATGTCGTATTCGGACGGGTTGCCGAGATTGACCGGTCCGGTCGTGCCGTTGCAGCGGTGAAGCCGGAAGAAGCCTTCCACGAGATCGTCCACGTAGCAGAAGCTCCGGGTCTGCGTCCCCTTCCCGTACACCGTGATCGGCTCGCCCTTGAGCGCCTGGTCGATGAAGTTCGGGATGACCCGGCCGTCACGGCGGCGCATCCGGGGTCCGTAGGTGTTGAAGATGCGTCCGATCTTCACGTCCACCCCGTGCTCGCGGTGGTACGCGAGCGTGATCGCTTCCGCGAAACGCTTGGCCTCGTCGTACACGCCGCGCGGACCGATCGGGTTCACGTTGCCCCAATAGCTCTCGGTCTGAGGATGCACTTCCGGGTCGCCGTAAACTTCCGAGGTCGAGGCCATCACGAACACCGCGCGCTTGGCCTTGGCGATGCCCAACGCGTTGTGCGTGCCGAGCGATCCGACCTTGAGCGTCTTGATGGGGTGTTTCAGATAATCGGGCGGACTGGCCGGCGACGCGAAGTGAAAAACCGAAGCGACCTTGCCGGGGATGCGGATCGACTTGGAGATGTCGTGCCGGACCAGCTTGAAGCGCGGCAGCTTGAGAAAAGGCCGCAGGTTATCCATGCTGCCGGTCAGAAAGTTATCGATGCAGATCACCCGGGCGCCTTCCGCGAGGAAGCGCTCGCAAAGATGGGAACCGATGAACCCGGCCCCGCCGGTGATTACAACCGTTCGGGCTTGTTGGCTTCGAACCATTGGACCGTTTCCCGGATGCCGTCATCCAGTTTCATGGCGGGCTTCCAACCCAGGTCACGCTTCGCCGCCGAAATGTCGGCGAACGTGCGCATCGGATCGCCCTTGCGCCGGGGTCCGAAGATCGGGTCCGTCTTGCGGCCCATGTGCTTGGCGACAAGGTTCAGGATATCAAGGATCGACGTGTCCCGGCCGCCGGCGATGT
>CAZHID010000053.1:6389-10524 GCA_964532445.1 uncultured Planctomycetia bacterium
CGACGTCCTTGACGTAGGGGAAGTCACGCGACTGCTTGCCGGTCCCGTCGATCACCGGCCGCTCCCCGCGGCGGACCTTGTCGATGAACGCGGGCACGACGAGCGAATAAAGGGATTCCGGGTTCTGACGGGGACCGTACACGTTGAAGTAGCGCAGCGCCACGGTATGAAGGCCGTGTATCTCGTGGAAAGCGTGGCAGTACTGCTCGCCGCACAGTTTGGACACGCCGTACGGCGACATCGGACTGAGGGAGTCACTCTCCTGCATCGGGAACTTCGTGACGCCGCCGTAAACGGAGCTCGAGGAAGCGTATACGAAGCGCTTCACGCCGTGCTTCACCGCCGCGTTCAGCAGCGTGAGTGTCCCGGTGGTGTTGACCTCGTGCGACAGGAGCGGGTTGTTCACGGACTTGGGCTCCGACCGGATCGCGGCTTGATGGATCACGACCGCCGCGCCCTTCATAGCCCGGTCCACCGCTTTGGCGTCGCGGATATCGCCCCGGACGAGCTTTATTTTCTTCATAAAAGGCTTAAGGTTCCGCATGAGACCGGCGGAAAAATCATCGATCACCGTGACTTTCTTGCCACGGCGAACAAGCTCCTCGACGATGTTCGAACCGATGCAGCCCGCGCCTCCCGTGACCAGAACTTGCTTATCGCTCATTGTGTCTCCTTCCAAAAAAACCGTTTCGTGTAGTTTTACAGCCGGTGAATGTGCGGTGCCAGGACGCCCTGAGTGGCGTTGCGCGCGTCGAGGATGGGTTTTTTGGCCGCGATGACGCGGGCGTAATCCACTTTTTCATGATCGGTCAGAATGACGATCAGGTCGTAACGCCTCAAGTCCGCGGCGGCGATCCGCGCCGAACGCATCAGGCTTTTGCCCGCGCGGAGCTCAGGCACGTGCGGATCATGATAGTCGACCTTGGCGCCGCGGCGGACCAGCTCATCGATGATCGTCAGGGACGGCGACTCCCGCGTGTCGCGCACGTTCTTTTTGTAAGCGACGCCGAGCGCCAGGATCCGCGAACCGCGGACCGAGCGTGAGCGCTCGTTCAGAATGCGGGTGATCCGCTCGAGGACAACCTGGGGCATCCCGTCGTTGATCGTCTGGGCCAATTCGATGAGACGCGGCTCGTAGCCGTGGAGGCGGACCTTCCAAGCGAGGTACATCGAATCGATGTTGATGCAATGTCCCCCGATCCCGGGACCCGGATAGAACGGCATGAAGCCGAAGGGCTTGGTTGAGGCGGCGCGGATCACCTCCCACACATCGATGCCCAGCGTGTCGCAGATCATCGCCATCTCATTGATGAGCGCGATGTTGATCGAGCGGAACGTGTTCTCGAGCAGCTTGACCATTTCCGCGGTGCGCGTGGAAGTGACAGGAACGACTTTCTCGAAGACGGAAGCGTAGAGCGCCTCCGTGAGCGCGAGCGACGCGGCGGCGATGCCGCTCACCACTTTGGGTATCTGCGAGACTTTGAAGCGTTTGTTCGCGGGGTCCACGCGTTCGGGCGAGAAGCCAAGGAAGATATCCTTCCCGGTCTTGAGCCCGGTCTTTTCTTCGATCCGTGGAGCGATGGCTTCGTCGGTCGTGCCGGGATAGGTCGTGCTCTCGAGGACGACCAGCTGGCCCTTTTTGAGCCTCGGCGACATGCGCTCGACCGCGTCAAGGATATAGGAAAGGTCCGGGTCCTTGGTCTTGCTCAACGGGGTCGGCACGCAAATGATGATGCAATCGGTCTCCGCGATCAGCTCGTACCCGCCGGCCTTGAACTTGCGGGAGCGGTTCATTGATTTGAGCTCCGAGTCGGAAATGTCGCCGATGTAGGAACGGCCCTCGCGAAGGCTTTTCAGACGGCCCTGCGAGATCTCGATGCCCGCGACGCGGAAGCCGCGGCTCACGAACTCCATCGCCAACGGCAGGCCGACATACCCGAGACCGATGATGCCGATGACGGCCTTGCGGCCCTTTATCCTCTGCTCAAGCGCCGCTTTTAACACGCGTTCTCCATTCGTCTAGAAGGTCTTTCATGGATCGGCCAAAAGAAATGCGCGGGACCCAGCCCGTGCGCTCGCGGAATTTTTTCCCGTCACCGACGATCACCGGCAGATCGCTCGGGCGCGCCCGGTCGCCGTCGGCGGCCACCTTGAAGTCGGCGGTCGACTCACGCCGCAGAAGCTCGAGGATCTCACCGACCTCGACCCCGGCGCCGGAGCAGATATTATACACATCGCCGGCCTCGCCCCGTTCGAGCGCCAGCCAGGACGCTTCCGCCGCGTCGCGGACATCGGTGAAATCGCGGACCACTTTGAGATTGCCGACGTGGATGACCGGGTCCTGAAGGCCCGCTTCAACCCGCGCGACCTGCCGCGCGAACGCGCCGGTCACGAACGCTTCGCTGCGGCCGGGACCCGTCAGATTGAAGAGACGCAGCCGGACGATGTGCATCCCGTAATTCTTGAAGTACTGGAGACCCATCAGGTCCTGAGCGACCTTCGACACCGCGTACGGGCTCACGGGCTTGAGCGGCGTTTCCTCGTCGATCGGGACATTCTTCGGGTCGAGCGCGCCGTACTCCTCGCTCGAACCCGCGATGGCGATGCGGGACGCGAGCCCCAGGCGCCGGACCGCTTCCAGCAGATTGACCTGGGCGGAAATGTTCGTCTGCAGCGTGTCCAGCGGGTTGAGCCACGACTGGCCGATGTGCGATTTGGCCGCGAGGTGAAAAATATAGTCCGGCCGGGCTTTTTCGAGCCCCTCGTGCACGGCCACGCCGTCAAGGAGGTCCACGACGCTCGTGGTGATGCGGCTGGCTGCCGCGCGTGAAAAATCCTGGGACGGGTATTCCCTGACCCAGCCGGTCACGTCGGCGCCCTGTGCGCGGCAAAAGTGCGCCAAGTGCGCGCCGACAAAACCGCCCGCGCCGGTGATGAGCACCCTCAACGGACACCTCCCGAGCGCCTGACATGCGCGTCCAACGCCTCTTCCCAGGGACCCGGGCGGACGTCGAGCTCACGGCCTGCGCGGTCCGTGGCCAGCACGGTGTAACGCGGCCGGACGGCGATCCATCCCGGGATGTCCGCCGCGGAGGCTCGTGGCAGGTCGGAAGAGACGCCGAGCGTTCGAGCGATCCTGACGGCCATCGCGTGGCGCGTCGCCTGACCTCGGTTGGAAATATGGAACACACGGTTGGAACGTTTGCCGGCGGCGCGCGCGGGCAGCGCGAAGCGCTCGATCACCCGGCCCAAGGCGTCGCCCAGATCACCCGCATAGGAGGGCGAAGCGGTCTGGTCGTTCACGACCGCAGGTTGCTCGCCTTTGCGGAGCCTCTCGATCATACCGTTCACGAAGTCCATCCGGGTTCCTCCAAAGATCCACGTCGACCGGATCACCGCCGAAACCTGCGGGATCGCGAGAGCGTAATGCTCCCCTTCCAATTTGGTGATGCCGTACACCGAACACGGCCCTGTCGAATCGTCCTCCGTGTACGGACGGTCAGAGAGACCGTCGAACACGTAGTCCGTGCTGATGTGGACCAGCGCGGCGCCGGTCTTAAGGCATCCTTCCGCGAGCCAGCGGACTCCGAGCGCGTTGACCCGGCGGGCCGCCTGAGGATCCGACTCGCACGAATCCACATTCGCCTCAGCGGCGCAATTGATCACCGCGTCGAACGGGGCGTTGCGCCGGAAAAAACTTTTTACACTGTCCGCGTCACCGATGTCCAGGTGCTGCGCGGCGCCGGGAGACTTCCGCGACGCGGTGACCGTCTCGAACCGGGCGGTCCAGCCGGCCGTCCGGACGGCGGACCCGACCATTCCCATACCGACGATAAGGACCCGGCCTGAAGCGCTCATCCGCGATACTGCAGGCGGATGTACTCCGCGTAATCGGCGCTTTTTTTCCGGATCCCCTCGAGCCATGCGCCGTTGGCGCGGTACCAGCGGACCGTCTCCGTGAACGCGGTGTCGAACGCGCGCTTCGGCGACCAGCCGGACGCGCGCAGCTTGGTATCGTCCATCGCGTAACGGCGGTCATGACCGAGCCGGTCCCCGACGCGGCGGACCCATCGGGCCTCATCATTTTCAAATCCGAATTCTTTGAGGATCCTCCGCGTGAGCTCCAGGTTCGTCA
>CAZHID010000054.1:0-475 GCA_964532445.1 uncultured Planctomycetia bacterium
GGAAGGGCCTGAACCTCGATGCCCACATCGCGATCGGCGGCGAGGACACCCTCGGTGTCGCGACGAAGCTCTCGGCTGAAGGTTTCCCGGTGGTCGGCGTGCCCAAGACCATCGACAACGACCTGTCCGGAACCGATTACACGTTCGGCTTCGACACGGCGATCAATATCGTCATGGAAGCCATCGACCGTCTCCACACCACCGCCGAGAGCCATCACCGCATCATGGTGGTCGAAGTGATGGGCCGTCACGCGGGTTGGATCGCGCTCCACGCGGGATTGGCCGGCGGCGCCGATGTCATCCTGCTCCCGGAGTTCGCGATGACCATGGACGAGATCGTCAACACGATCCAGAAGCGCCATGCCCGAGGCAAGAGCTTCAGCATCGTCGTCGTCGCCGAGGGCGCCCAGATCAAGGGCTGGGACCTCGTGCTCAAACAGCAGAAGAAGGACTCGTTCGGCCACGTCCTGCTCGG
>CAZHID010000054.1:493-10444 GCA_964532445.1 uncultured Planctomycetia bacterium
CACACGCTGGGCAAGGAGATCGAGAAACGCACGGGCTTCGAGACCCGCGTCACGGAACTCGGCCACATCCAGCGCGGCGGTTCGCCGACCGCGTTCGACCGCGTGCTCGGGACCCGCTTCGGTGTGAAGGCCGTGGAGCTCGTGAAGCAGAAGAAATACGGTTACATGGTCGCGCTCCGCGGGACCGAGATCGCCGCCGTGCGGATCGCCGACGCCACCAAGAAGCTCAAGGTCGTGGACAAGGAGCTCTACAAGATGGCGCAGAAGTTCTTCGGATAATGACGGCAGGCATGCAGTCGGTCATACGGGAGCATCTGGAATCCAGCATCGCGGCCAAGCGCCGCGTGCTGGACTCGCTCCTGCCTGTGATCGAGTCCGCGGGCCAGGCGATCGTGAGCGCTGTCCGTTCCGGCAAGAAAACGCTGTTCTTCGGCAACGGCGGGTCCGCGAGCGACGCCCAACATTTGGCGGCGGAGTTCGTGGGACGCTATGAGACCGAGCGGCGGGCGCTGCCGGCGATCGCGCTGACGACCGATACGTCCATCCTGACCGCGGTCGCGAACGACTACTCGTTCGACACGATCTTCGCGCGCCAGATCGAGGCGCTCGGCGCGGCGGGCGATGTCGCGTTCGGCATCTCGACCAGCGGCAACTCCAAGAACGTCAATCAGGCCATCCTCGCGGCCAAGGCGAGGGGGCTCAAGACCATCGGCCTCACCGGCCGCTCGGGCGGAGAGCTCGCAAAGATCGCCGACATCGCCATCGTGATCCCTGTCGAGCGCACCGCGCACATCCAAGAATGCCACATCGCCATCGGGCACGTTCTGTGCCGGCTGGTGGATGAGGCCGTGGCCGCCGGCTAAGTCCCTCATGAAGCGGAAGGGCTCCCAGGACCCCTTGAAGCGGATCGCCGCCGCCCGCAGATCCGGCAAAAAGATCGTCTTCACCAACGGCTGTTACGACCTCATCCATGCGGGCCATATCCATTTTTTGACCCAGGCCAAGTCCTTCGGGGGTTTTTTGGTCGTGGGTATCAACTCGGACGGGTCCGTCCGCCGACTGAAGGGCCCATCGCGCCCGATCCTGCCCGCCTCCGAACGCAAACTCCTGCTCGAAAATCTAAAACCCGTGGACTGTGTTCTCGTATTCCCCGAAGACACTCCCGCGAACCTCATCCGCAAGGTCCAGCCGGACGTGCTGATCAAAGGCGGGGATTGGTCGACAGGGAACATCATCGGCGCGGACACCGTCCGGGCGCGCGGCGGAAAAGTGATCTCGGGACTCTTTATCAAAGGCCGTTCGACCTCGGCGATCATCGACAAGATCCGGGGCCCGGACCGGGACCAAAAAGCCCCCAAAGGCCGACGGTGAGCCCCCGCCCGGCGCTGCCGCGCGCCTGCTGGACACTGCTCGATGCCAATTTCAACCGTGCCCGCGAAGCCTTCGGACGCTGCGTCCCGGGGTGACAGCGGTCCTCAAGCGCCTCCCGCGCAAAGAACTTCTGGGCGGCCGCGACGTTGCGGCGGACCCGGGACGCGCCCCTCATCGCTATGAAAAGCTCCGCAAGGACGCCGACGACATTTATTTTGCCAACCTCCAGCGGGCCAAGGAATCGCTCCGGGTCCTGGAAGAGGTCCTCAAGCTGGTCGACCCGGCCCTGAGCGTCCGGATCAAGAAACTCCGCTTCGATGTCTATGATCACGAAAAAACAAAAGCTTGAACGCGCCCGTATTTACGTCGTTCTCGGCGACCGGAGCGTTTCGGGGCGCCCGGCCGAGGAGATCGCGCGCGAAGCCGTCCTTGGCGGCGCGGACATCGTTCAGCTTCGCATCAAAGGCGCCGGCACCGCCGAACTCACGCGTCGAGCGCGTCAAGTCGGCGCCGAAGTCCAGCGCCTAGGGGCTCTGTTCATCGTTAATGACGACCCTCGGGCGGCGGTCGATTCGGGCGCGGACGGCGTCCATGTGGGCCAGGATGACGCTTCAGTTTTGGAGGTCCGCCGTCTGGTCGGCCGTGAGCTCTTGATCGGCAAATCCACCCACTCGCCCGAACAGGCCGCGGCCGCGGCGCTCGAGGACACGGATTACCTGGGCTTCGGCCCGATGTTCCCGACCCCCACGAAGCCCGATTACCGCGCGGTGGGGCCGGACCGTATCCGGGAGGTCCTGGGGACCTTCCGTCAGCCCTTTTTTGCGATCGGCGGCATCGATCTGCAGACGGCTCCCGGCGTGATCGCGCTGGGGGCTTCGCGTTTGGCCGTGGTCCGGGTCGTTCAGGACGCGGCTGACCCGCGCGCTGCCGCGCGGGCCCTCAAGGAACTTTTGATAAAAGAGGAGATCTCCCAATGAAAAAAGCCCCGGCTCACCGCGGATCGCGGGACCTGGTCGTCGTCGGTTCGGTCGCTCTGGACTCGGTCAAAACGCCTTTTGGCGAGGTGGAGCGCTCTCTCGGCGGTTCCGCGGTTTATTGCTCGGCGGCAGCGCGCTTTTTCTGCCCGGTCCACCTGGTCGGCGTCGTCGGGCACGATTTCCCCCAGGAACACATCCAGCTCCTGAAAAAACTCGGCATCCAGATCGACGGCCTGCTCATGGAGCAGGGGAAGACCTTCCATTGGAAGGGGTATTACGAGAAGGACCTGAACCGGGCGATCACGCTGAAGACGGAGCTCAACGTCTTCGAGCGGTTCAAGCCGGTGCTCATGAAGCAGCACCTCCACGCCCCGCACCTTTTCCTGGCGAACATCCATCCGGACCTGCAGTGGAGCGTCCTCCAGCAGTCCCGCAAGCCCAAGTGGGTGGCCTGCGACACCATGAACTTCTGGATCGAAAGCGCGCCGAAGTCCCTCGAGCGCGTTCTGCGCCACGTGGACATCGTCCTCATGAACGACGGGGAGATCCGGCAGTGGTCGGGCGAGGCGCATCTGCTCAAGGCTGTCCGCAAGCTCATGAAGCTCGGACCCAAGCTCGTGATCGTGAAGCGGGGCGAGTACGGGGCCTGCTGCTTCGCGAGCCAGGGACACTTCGCGATCCCGGCCTTCCTGCTCGATGAGGTCATGGACCCCACGGGCGCGGGGGATTCGTTCGCCGGCGGCTTTTTGGGCTACCTCGCGCGCTTCGACCGGCCCCGGGCGAAGGACGTCCAGGAAGCGGTCCTGCACGGCTCAGTGGTGGCGTCGTTCAACGTCCAGAGCTTCAGCGTGAAGCGCCTGGCGGCCCTGAAGCCCGCTGAGATCCAGAAACGTCTCAAAGATTACCGGAAGATGCTCCTGATCTGACAAAGGGCGCTTGATTTCCATGCCTGGACAGGGCAGAATCATGCGCGCCTGACGACTGACGCGACCTTCGTATAGTGGCAATACCCGAGCTTCCCAAGCTCGAGACGCGGGTTCGATTCCCGCAGGTCGCTCCAGCCGTTCCCGGGCCCCTTCCGCCGGGTTGACGCGTCACCTTTGCGGCAGTAGAATACGCACAGATTTTTACATCCAATTTAAGAAAAAATTACATGTTTTCTGATCCGGTCGTCGGGAGTCTCTTCTTTGGCCGCGAAGCGATCCTCGAGACCTTAAAAAAGCGCGTCGATGCCCACCGGGACGGCTACCGGCAGAACCTCGCTCTGATCGGTGAAGAGCGCCTGGGCAAGACGTCCATCCTTCAGCACTACCTCCACGCGTCCCACGACCCGCGGATCCTTTCCGTTTATATCGACCTTTCGCACCACTCCTTCGACACGTTCATCCAGCATTTTTGCCGCATCCTGCTTTTTCAGGCGCTGGCCGGCGTCGATTCCGGCAACGAAGCCGCCGCCGCGGCCAACTGGGACGCGCTCCTGGAATGCGCCGAGAAAAAATTCCCCCGGTCCGCCGCCGCCGCCCGCGCGGTCTTTGCTTCGCTGCAGAACGGTGAGTCCGACCGTGCTTACGCGGCCGCTCTTGAGATGCCCACCTGTGTTTACCGCGAGACCGGCCGCCGCTGCGTCGTGGTGCTGGACGAGTTCCATCGTTTGGGTGATTTTCAGGTCAAGCAGGCGTTCCAGGTGTTCGGGAAGCGCCTCATGGTCCAAAAAGACACGCAGTACATCCTGGTCAGCTCTTCCGTCCGTCTCGCCCGCGAGATCCTCGCGCAGAAGCTGGCGCTCCTCTTCGGCCACTTTGAACGTATCGATCTGGGTCCCTTTGATTTTGCGACCTCGGACCGCTTCATCGAACGGCACTTGGAGCCCGCGGTCCTGGAGCCCGCCTCCCGGCGTTTTCTGACCTCGATGACCGATGGACATCCTTTTTATCTCAACGTCCTGACGCAGCGTCTGCGCGAAGAGACGGAGCGGCAGATGAGCGGCCAGGTCACGCGCTCGATGGTCTTTTCGGTCTTTAAGCGGACCCTGTTCGATGCGGACGGGATCCTCAACCAGTGTTTCCTGAAGCGTCTGTCCCGCTGGACCGATGTCCGCTCGTCCGGCTCCTACCGCCTGATGCTGCTGGAACTGGCCGGCGGCGCCGCCCGGGTCAAGGACTTGGCGCTCAAGATCGGCCGGAGCCAGGCGGAATGTTCGCGTCAGCTGAACGCGCTCATCGAGGACGAATTGGTGGTCAAGAACGGCTCTTTGTACACGCTCAGCGATCAGCTCTTTCGTTTTTGGATCCGGGCGGTCTACCGCCACCGTGATCTCTCGCTGGGCGTGGACGCGCCTTCCAGGGCCTTCCTGTTCGTCAAGGACCTCGAGGCGGAGATGAACGCATTCCTGGCCTCGGACGCGATGCCGGACGCGGACCGCGTGAAGGCCTTGATCGCCGCTTTTTCCGGGGACCGGGTCGAATGGGAGGGAAGGTCCCGACAGCTGCCGCTCATGAGCCGGATCGAGGTCCAGCCGCGAGAAGCGGGGGTTTTTCGCATCGCCGCGTCGGGAGCCCGCTCCAGTTGGGATCTTAGGGCTTTTTCGCGTCCCGTCTCCGAATCCGACGTGCGCGTCTTCTCGGCGGACGCCAAAGCCGCCCGTTCCGTCAAGCCCAGGGCTCTCCTGGTCTATCTGGACGGCATGGACCCCAACGCCAAATTGCTCGCCAAGAACCTGAATATCTGGACCATCGGGCTCAAGAACCTCAATTATTTACTCGACCTGCACCGCCTTCATAAGCACGTCCGCCTTCCTCACGACCGGCCCGAGGTGTCCGTGCCCGCGCCGGCGGTCCCTGTCGGCGCATGACCTCGGCCGGTTTCGGAAACGCTCACCCCGAACTCTGGTCCTCACTTCTTTCGCATCCTGAATTCAAACGTCAACGCACCCTGTTCGCGCCGCTATTAGGAAGTCCTGTTTGGTGGCTGTTCACGGTGAGCCGGACCCGGGATCGGATGTGGGCGGAGATGGATGGACGCACCTGGGAGGTTTGGCAGGACCCGCGCGTCATGGACTTCGCTTGCCGTAAAACGCTCCTCGCCCAGATCGCGCGCCGCACCGACGTGACGCATTTGGGCTTCGACCTCGGGTGTCCCCAGCATCACCTGACGACGCATTGCATTCCGCTGGTCTTTGAGCACGACAAGTGGCATGGGATCGCGCTGACCCATTTGGACGCGGGTCCCGCCGCGCGCCCGGCCTTTCACCTGCTTGCGGCGAACCTTAAGTTGGTCCTGTCCCACACCCAGCAGGCGGCTGAGCTCAAAAAAGTCTCCGAGAGTCTGAGGCCCCGCATGGTCGCCCTGTCGACCGTGCACACCATCCATCGTCTGATCAACACGATCAGCGGGCTCGACGACCTGTACTCCCGCCTGGCCGTCCTGACCGCGCAGGTGCTGCGGGCCAAGGAATGCGTGATCTTCAGCGTTGACCGGAAGTCCGGCGGAAAGATCCTGGTCGAACGGGGGAATACCCGCGATTCGATGCGGGGCCGTCCGGGGCGCAGGCTGCGTGTCGGGGAAGGGTTCGAGGGCCGCGTCTGCGCGACCGCCAAGCTCGTGATCCGGAAGGACGTGCTCTCGGTCCCGATGATCGACGAGGACGTGATCGGGGTGATCACGCTCCGGCGTAAAAAGGACCCGAACGGCTTCAATAATTTTGACAAGGACATCCTTATGACCCTCGCCGAGGAGGCGGTCGTCGCGATCAAGAACGCCGAGCTTTACGAGGACCAGAAGCGCGTGACGTTCGAGACGATCCAGTCACTGGCGAAGATCCTGGGGACCCGCTTTTCGCCCCAGCGCAAGATCCGTCCGACGACACTCCTGGCGCTGACGTTGGACATCGCGGCGATCATGAAGATGAGCGACGAAGACAAGAAAGCGCTCCATTACGCGACGCTGCTCAAGGATGCCGGTAAGCTGTCGCTCCCGGACGAGATCCTGCGCAAATCCGCCAAGCTCACCGGCGAAGAGGTGCGGCTGATCCGTCAGCATCCGGTTCACGCCGCGCGGCTGGTCCAGTCGTTCAACAGCTTGAAGCCCGTGGCGCCGATCATCCTGGCTTCGCACGAGAACTTCGATGGGTCCGGGTATCCCAATGGTTTGAAAGGTGTCCAGATCCCTCTGGGTTCCCGGGTGCTGTCGGTCGTCAATGCCTTCGAGGCGCTCGTTGGCGGCCGGCCTTACCGCAAGGGGACGAGCGTCGAGGAGGCCCTCGTCGAATTGCGCCGCAACCGCGGCACTCAGTTCGATCCGGGGGTCGTCGACGCGTTCGACAAGGTGCTCGCGTCCCGCCGGATCGTCCGGCTGGTGAGATTCGAGCGTGTCCGCTGGGAGCGCATCCGCCGCCGATGAGCTCTATCGCGCGCCGACTCCTTCCGTGGGCCGGCGCCGCGGCCGCTGTCGTTATTGCCGCCGCCATCCTCCTATTTTTTCCTTCTAAGTTTTTATTGAATGCCGCCGCCGAGCGGTGGCTGCCGACCGGGTCCCGTTGGACCTCCATAGGGCGCGATCACGTCCGCTTTATCATTCGTGATCTGACGGTCCCGGGCCGTCCTGCCGGGTTCCGGGCTCACGCCGTCACGCTGACACATTCGATCCCCGCGGGGATATTCTCCGGCGTATGGCGATTTGAAGCCGACCGTGCGGTCCTTGCTCCCGCCGATCCGCGATGGGCGGAGCTGGTGTTCCATTCGGGACGCGGGCGCTGGATCTCCGCGGAGCGCCGGCTGGAACTTCGTGAGTGGTCGTCCGAACACGCGTTCGCGAACGCGGACATCGAATGGGATGTCGACGGACATATCCGCCGGGCCCGCATTTGGGGGAACGCCGATCCTTCCGACCTTCAAAAAACCCTCAGCGCCTGGAAAATACTCAAAGTGGACGAAGCCGCGCCCAGCGCCCGACTGCCATTCGAACTCACTTATCAAAAAGGAGAGCTTCTGATCCGGGTCAACGGCAAACCCTTCTTCAAGGCCTCTTGGCGTTCGGACGGTGCTTTTTGACGCCGTTTTCGTTAGAATAAACCCCCATGGACGACCATCGAACCCACGGAAACATCCGGACCGCCGAATCCAGCGACCTTTTTGAGACGCCGCAGCGTGAAACGCCGGGCGACAAGATCAAGTCCGCGTTATCGCTTCAGACGGAACCGACGTTCACGGTGACGCTCGAGATCCTGACCGTCACCGCGGCTGTGGTGATCGTGCTTTTGATCGTCGTGTTCTACATGGGTTTTTTGCGCGGGAAGGACGTCGAGCGGCGCGACATCGCCCGCAAGATATCAGAGCTTAAGTCCCGTCAGGCGGAAGGGATGCAGGTCCGCACGGCACGGTCACAGTTCGTGCCGCAGACGGCCCAGCGGTCCGTTTTTGCGCCGGGGAACACCCCGGCCGCCGCGCCGGTCCGGCCCTCCGCCGGGGGGGCCGCCTCCCGGGCGGCAACGGGAAACATCCAGCCCGCCGCGGCGCCCCGTCCCACGGCCCCGACCGCCCCAAAATCCGTTGCAATCTCACCCCGGAAACCCTATACTGTTCAGGCCGTCGCCTACCGCAGTCAGTCCCGCGCTCAAAGCGAAGTCGCCCAATTGACCCAAAAAGGTTATGCGGCTCGAATGGTCGTTCAGGGGACTCTTTACGTGGTGTGCGTCGGGGAATATTCGAGCCGTTACGAGGCGCAGAAGGATCTGCGGGCCTTGAAGCGGATCTACCCGGATAGTTATTTACGCAAATTCTAATTTAATCCTGAGGTCAGCATGTCACAGCACAATAGTTTTGGAAAAGCATCCGCCGGCGCCAGCCACCGTTCCGTTCTCAAGCGTTACGAAAAGATCGAAGCGCTCCAGAAAAAAGGCGTTTGGGACGAGGTCAAGGGCTGTTTGGGACTCCCGAAGGTCAAGGTCATGAAGATCAAGGCCAAGAAGGACAAAGTCGCCGCTCCTGATGCCAAGGCCGCAGCCGGCGCCGCCGCGCCCGCCGCCGGAGCCAAAGCCGCAGCCCCCGCCGCCAAGGCCGCCGCGCCCGCCGCCAAGGCAAGAAGTAACCGCCGCCCCGGAACCCGGGAGATCCTCCGTGGTCACGCTGGACGACTTCAAGAAGATCGAGCTCCGGATCGCCAAGATCCTGGATGCCCGCGACCTTCCCGGCGCTGACCGCATCTGGCACCTCACGATCGAGTTGGGCGCTGAAACTCGCGAGATCGTCGCCGGCGTCAAAAAGTTCTATCCGCGCGAAGCCCTCATCGGCAAATACATCGTCGTCATCCAGAACCTCGAGCCCGCCGTCATCCGCGGCGTCACATCGCACGGCATGCTGCTGGCGGCAAAATCCGGCGACGATCTGGTGCTATTGACCCCCGATCGCCCGATCGCCTCCGGCGCTGCCGTCGGTTGATGCTCAAGTCCGTTCCTGTCCGCCTCAAAGGCCGTCCGTACAGCATCCACATAGCTTCCGGCGCATTGTCCGAACTGGGCAAGCTGCTGGTCCGTCACAAGCTCACCGGAACCGCTTTTGTCGTCAGCCAGGAAGCCGTCTGGAAGGCTTGGGGCGGTCCGCTCAAAACCCAGCTTTTGGGCGCCGGCATCGCGCTCGAGACCTTCATCGCGCCGCCCAAACTCGAATCGGAAAAGCTCAAAAGTCTCCCGTATTTTTTGAAGATCCTCGACGCCCTCGTCGCGGCTGACCGCAAATCACGCGGCGTGTTCGTGATCGCGCTCGGCGGCGGAGTGGTGGGGGACGTTGCCGGCTTCGCAGCATCGGTCTATAAACGCGGTGTGGCGTTCATTCAGGTGCCGACGACACTGACCGCGCAGGTGGACTCGGCGATCGGCGGCAAGACCGCGATCGATCTGCCGCGCGGCAAGAACCTCCTCGGCGCTTTCCATCAGCCCAAGTTCGTCCTGTCGGACACCCGCACCCTGTCGAGCCTGCCGGAAGCGGTGTATCGGGACGGTCTGGCGGAAGTGGTCAAATACGGCGTGATCAGCGACGCCAAATTCGTGGTTTGGATCGAGAAGAACACGGCCCCCATCCTGCGCCGCGAACCGGCCGCGGTCGAGAAGATCGTCACGGTGTCGGCCCGCACCAAGGCCAAGGTCGTCGCCGGGGATGAATTGGACACCAAGGGACTGCGTATGATCCTGAATTACGGGCACACGATCGGCCACGCGCTCGAGGCCGCCGCGGGCTATGTGTCGCTCACTCACGGCCGGGCGGTGGCGATCGGGATGTGCGGCGCCGCGGACCTGTCGGCGAGAACGGGGCTGCTCAAGGATCCCGCGTTCCCGGTCCGTCTGCGCGGGATCCTCAAAGCGCTCGGGCTTCCGACCGCGATCCCCGCCAAGCTGGACCGCAAAAAGATCCTCGAAGCGCTTTTTTATGACAAGAAGCGGAAGGATGGAAAACACCGCTTTGTTCTCGTCGAGAGACCCGGAAAGACCCGGATCGATCCGGACGTGACCGAGGACGCGATCGACGCGGTGGTCCGCGCTCTTTACGAAAAACCCCAACCTCAGCAGCGCGCGGGATCGGCCGGATTGCTCGTCAAATGGTTCAAGCCGGGG
>CAZHID010000055.1:0-2177 GCA_964532445.1 uncultured Planctomycetia bacterium
CCACGTACGGCAGGGAGACCGAGGGCTCGCTGAGCGCTTGGGGCTTCCCGCGATAACCCATCTCATAAGCGGTGAGGTACATGATCTGCCACGGGCCGTAAGAGGACGAGACGGCGCGGGCGCCGTAGCGGGTTTCGAGATGCGCGTATTTTTTATTACCGCGGACGTACCTGCGGTAGAAGCCGGGTTCATACCGGGAATGGATCTTGGCCTTTCCGCTGGCCTCCTGACGGTTCAGGGCCCACAGGAGCTTGATGTCGCGGGAGTGGATCTGGAGACGGGGGGCGGTCTGGATCCGGACCGGCGCGAAAGAGCGGGAGTCAAAGGTGCCGGGGTTCAAGCCCTGGTTCAGCAGCACGGCCAAGGGCACCGAGACCAGCAATAGTCTCAGTTTTTTCACATCTAACAATCTGCTATCAAGTCCGTTTATATACATCATATTTTAAGCATTTATATCTAATCCTATGCATACATCACAACTTTGGGGTTTTCAAGGGTGGGCGGGGAATTTTTGGGGCGGGTGCTATAATGGGCTTCACTAAATAGGGAGCCGATGAAAGCAATGGCAAAAATACTGGTCGCGGGCGGCACGGGTCTGATCGGAACGCCGTTGGTCGAGAAGCTGCTGCAGACGGGCTATGAAGTGGTCCTTTTGACCCGCCGTCCCGGCGAAGTTCGAGGCCGCAATGAGCGCCTTCGTCCGGTCCTTTGGGACGGTAAAACGATCGGCGCGTGGGCCGCGGAAGCGGAATCGGCGAAGGCGATCATCAATCTTTGCGGATCGGGGATCGCGGACGAACGCTGGACCGATGCCCGCAAGCTCGAGCTGCTCAACAGCCGCATCCACCCGCTGCAGGCGCTGGTCCAGGCGGCCGTGCGGGCGGCGGACCCTCCCAAGACTTTGATCACCGCGTCGGCGGTGGGATATTACGGCGACCTGCCTCCGGGCGAGGCGGTCACCGAGACGCATCGGCGGGGAACGGGCTTTTTGGCCGACACCTGCGCCCAATGGGAAAAAGCTTCGGAGACCGCGGCGCAGTTCGGCATCCGGACGGTCCAGATGCGTTTCGGCGTGGTGCTGGCGCTCGGCGGAGGCGCGCTGCCCAAGTTCCTGCCGCCGTTCAAGGCGTATATCGGCGGACCGCTCGGCTCAGGAAGTCAGATCGTTCCGTGGGTCCATCGCGACGACGCGGTCAGCGCGGTCCTGCACGCGCTGGAACACCACGGAACCTCAGGTCCCGTGAACGTGACGGCGCCGCATCTCGTGCCGATGAAAGATTTTGCTTCAGCGCTGGGCAAAGCGCTCGGCCGGCCGTCGTGGCTGCCGGTGCCGGGCTTCGTGCTGAAGGCGATGATGGGCGAGTCCGCCCAAGTGGTGCTGGAAGGTCAGCGCGCGCTGCCGCGCAAACTGATGGACGGCGGCTTCAAGTTCAAATACCCTGATCTTGAGTCCGCGTTCAAGAATTTATTAGGAGCCTGATCCGATGAAGACGATCCTGGTGCTCGCGATGCACGGCATGACCCCCAAAGATTACCCGCTGGAAGAAAAAAAGGAATTCATGCGCCTGCACTCGCAGGTGGACTCAGGCGGCCTGAGCGCCGAGCAGCGCCGCCGTCACGACGAGCTGGACCTCAGGATGCGCCGGTGGCCGAGGACGGCGCAGAACGATCCGTACCACACGGCGGCGACGGAGCTGGCCCGCGAGATGGCGCGGTCGAGCGGGAACGAGGTCATTCTGGGTTACAACGAGTTCTGCGCGCCAAGCCTACAGGAAGCCTTCGCGATCGCGGCGGAGAAGCGGCCGGACAAGGTCGTGGTCGTGACGCCGATGATGACGCGGGGAGGGAACCATTCCGAGGAGGAGATCCCGGCCGAAGTGCAGACCGCGCGGGAACGGTTCCCGCACATCCAATTCGAGTACGCCTGGCCGTTCGATCCCTCGAAGATCGCCGACTTCCTGACCGGTCACGTTCAGCGCGGCGGTTTTTGAGCCTTGAAAAAAATATAATCCGTCAGGTTGAGCTTGGCGGGGATCTTGATCACGCCGGGGAAGGAGCCGCCCAGAGGGTCCACCCAGCCTGTCACCGGCAGCGGCACGCGCTCGACACTTTTTTCAGGGATCCCCAGACTTCCCGCCAACCGCTCCGAAATGTCGCCCGCCCGATGGAAAAAGATC
>CAZHID010000055.1:2187-10348 GCA_964532445.1 uncultured Planctomycetia bacterium
CTCTGTAAGGCGTGCACCCACCCACCCGTCACCGGTTCCGCGATGAGGACATGACCTCCGGGGCGCAGCACCCGCGCCGCCGATCTGAAGATATCATCCAAATAAGTCAGCGTTTCGCGCCGGTCCTTGCCGCAGATGTGGTGGAGGCACAGGAGGTACATCACGATGTCCTGCGACGCGTCAGCGATGGGCGCGAGGTCGCGCGCGTCGCCGACGACCTTCACCGCGCCGGGAGCTTCGATGCGGTCGAGCATCGCCGGGGAGATGTCGAGGATCGTCAGTGTCCGGACCCCGCGCGTGTCGTAAGGGAAGAAGCCGCCGTTGCCGATGTCGAGAACGTCGCGTCCCGCCACGGCGGGAGAGGCCAGCTCGCCGATGCGGCGGTAGACGCTGGCCCAGGTGTCGGAGGCTTTGGAGTAGTCGGAAGCGATCTTGTCGAAGTGTTCGCGGTGGCCGGAGCTCAAGGGTCAGGCCGGTTCGTCGCGGGGCGCCAGGTCCGGCTTGGAGATGACGTCAAGGATCAGCGCGGTGAGGATGAGCTGGAAGCCGATGATGATCGGGAGGGCGGCGAACATGACCATGCCGGCCGGCGTCGGCTGGGTCGGGTCGGGAGGCCAGAGCCAGAGCCCGAACGCGTAGAGGACACCGAACCAAAAGAGCGGAAAACCCGCCAGCGCGCAGAGCGTGAGGGCGCCGAAGTCGCGGAGGATGTAGCGCATGTAGAAGCGGCGCAGCATTCCCTTGAGCAGGAGCGCCGGGAACTGCGCGGCGATGTGGTGGACGCGGATGTGGCTTTTTTCGTCGCCGTACACGGACGGCATGTCCACGTCCACGACCCTCGCCTCGATGATGTTGAGCTCGATCAGCATGCTCGTTTCAAAAAAATACTGCTTGGCGATCGCCGAGGGATCGAGCCTGTGGAAAGTACCGGACAGGATCGCCGTGTAGCCGTTGGTCACGTCGAACACGTGCCAGTAGCCCGAGGCGAGCTTGGTCAGGATGGAGTGGAGCGCGTTGCCGATGCGGCGCATGGGCGGCATGGACTGGAGCGCTCTGAGGTCGCCAAAACGGTTGCCCTTGGCGTAGTGGGCCAGGTCCGACAGGATCGGGTGCAGGAGACGCGGGAGCTGCTCGGGCTGCATCTGGCCGTCGGCGTCCATCTTGACGAGGATGTCGCAGCCCATCTCAGAAGCCTTGCGGTAACCGGTGATGACGGCCCCGCCGACCCCCTGGTTCTTCTCGTGCGTCAGGACCGTGACGCGCGGGTCCTTGCAGGCGCGCGCGACTTCACCGGTCTTGTCGGGCGATCCGTCGTCGACGACGACGATCCGGTCCACGTAGGAAGGGATGCCGGCGAGGACGGCGGGCAGCGAAGCGGCTGCCTTGTAGGCGGGGATGACGACGGCGATCGAACGGTTTTTAAGCGCCATGAGCCCGTATTTTACACACCCAGGTGCTTTTTTAACAGAAGCTCATTCTGGGCGAGATGCGCTTCGGACGTCGCTCCGATGACCATGTGTTTGATGCCCGGATGGGAGCCCAGGTAACGGAAGGCAGCTTCGGGGTCGGCAGCGCCCGATACGAGCACGTTCATCGCCAGAAGGGTGTACCCGCCTGAGGCCAGGGACGCTTCGCACGCCTCGCGCGATGGGTTCATGTGGAATCCCGCCATGTTGAACGGGGCCATGATAAGGGGATCCTTGAGGCCGGCCGCGGCGAGCGCTTCCGACATTCTGACCTGGTTCAGCGTGCCGAAGCCGGGGACGGCGCGGTACTTGCGGCGGATGAGCCGGTCCCAGATATGGAAGACCTCGGTCCATCCCAGACCAAGCGCCAGGTCCGCGAGACCGTTGTGGAGAAAAACCGCCGGTACGGGATGCTTGCGGTACGGCTCCAGCTCGAGTTCGACGGCGACCTCGATCATTTTATGAAAATCCTTCCGGAGATACGCCCATCCCCCGCGGGTCAGCGTCGCGATCCGGCGATGCCAGGGGCCCGTCGAAAAAATATCGCTCATCATCCCGGCGATGCCGGCCTGCGTGGAACGTTGAACGTACTTCATCAGGTAGGGGATGTTGGGGTAGATGCGGAAATCCTTGAGTTCGGGCCGTTCGCGAAGGGCCGCGAGGATCGACGGCGTCCGATGATGCGAGGAGAGCATGATGCCGCCCGCGCCGTGATGTTTGGCGGCGGCGCAGACGCGCGCCACCTCGCGCGGGTCCTCGAAGCGCTTGGCCAGCGCGTCACCTTCGGTCCGGGACCGGTGGTTCACCCCAAAAAATGCGTTGTCGCCCAGGATCACGCGGTCGATCATCGCGGACGGACCTTTTGTCCCTGCGAGCCGCGGATGGCGTCGAGGAGCCCGAGGTCGGCGAGGCTCTCGTCGAGTGAATTGACAGCCGGGGAGCTTTGGAGCGGCGCGTTCCACCAGGCTTCGAGCTGCATCGCGTACACTGTGCCCGCGAGGTCGAACGGCACCGCGTGTTCCAACGAGGTGATCGACCGGCGGGTCGTGCCGGCCGCGACGCCCGCGGCCGCCGATGCGAGCCGGAGCTCGACCGCGTCGTCGGACACGAAGAGTTCGCCGTTGCTTCCTTGGACGCGGATCTGGAGCGAGGCCTTGCGGCAATCCGGTTTGGACCACGAGGCTTCCACACGGCCCGAAAATCCCGCGTAAGACCATTCGGACTCGAACCGGTCCTCAGTGCCCGCGGACACCAGGGACTCGGTGAGTCCGGTGAGCTCATCCGGCATCCCAAAAAAGAAACGGGTCATATCCACGAGATGACTGCCGAGGTCCAGCAACACCCCGCCGCCCGCGGCGGCGCCCTTGAACCGCCAGCTCTTGGCGGGTTTGAGGACGTCGGAGGAGAACATCGTCGCGTCAAAATGTCCGATCGTGCCGATCGCGCCGGCGTCGAGGAGCCGCTTGGCTTCGAGAAAAAGGGGCGAGAACCGGATGCAGTGGCCGACGCGGACCCCGCCGCGCGAGCCGGGAGGCAGGCAGTCGGCGGCGGCCTGCGCGGAAGCGCGGTCGGCGGCGAAAGGCTTTTCGACGAAGATGCGGGGGACGCGCTCAGCGATCCGGCGGAAAATGGGGGCGTGGGAAGCGGTCGGCGTCGCGATCACCGCGTGGGTAAGGGAGGGATCGGCGAGCGCCTCGGCGTAGTCGGCAACGACCCGGGTCCCCGGAGCGATGGCCGCGATGCCCTTGCGGACGAGCGGGGAGGTCTCGGCGATGACGATGTCGCCGCCGCCGGGCAGCATCCGCACGGTCGCCGCGTGAAGCATGCCCATTTTTCCAAAGCCAACGATCAAAGTTCGCATGGCGAGTATTATAGACAATAACTTTTCTTAAAAATTAAAATTTTGGTCGCCTATTTGAAAATATAGGATCAGCAGGGCATACTTGCCCATAAGCAAGTTGGGCATTGTTGGTTTGGGGGGATCCTTGATTCAAAAAACGAGTCGGAGGCATGCGCCGCGTGTGCATCGCCTTCCTATATTAGTAAGATTAACGGCCATCGCCGTGATCGGAACCTTCGGTCTGCAGGAGATCGCTCACGCGGCTCCCGCGGTGACCGGGTTCGCCGCCGCGTCGTCCGCGGTCCCGATCGCTCCCGCGGTCCGGCTTCCGGCGTCGGTCGCGCTCGTCGACGAGTTTTTTGCAGCGGGGCCTGACGCGCCGCTGATCATCTTTCTTCAGGACGCGCACACCAACCCTTCCGCCCAGCTCAACATCGCCCGCGCGCTCGATCATCTCCTCCGCGACCCGTCCATTTCGACGGTGTATCTCGAGGCCGGTAAAGGGGACGTGTCGCTCACGGACCTGAGAGGATCGATGCCTTCCGCCGCCCGGCACAGCGTGGGGTTGAGCCATCTCAAGAAGGGGATCCTGCAAGGCGTCGAGTACGCGAACCTCACGTCCGAAACACCTTTCAGTCTTTGGGGCGTGGAAAACCGCGCGCTCTATGAACGGTCGCTTCGGGTCTACCGGGATGCCGCCGCGGGACGGGAGCGTTCGCTGGCCGCGTTGTCCAAGATCACGGCCGCTCACGCGGTGGTCCGTGAAGCGACCTTCGGTCCCGAGCTCATGGAGTGGGACAGTGCCGCCCGGGCGTATTCAACGGGAGAAATGCCGGCGGCAAGGTTCGCGGAACTGATCGACAGACGTCTCTCAAGCCTGGGCCTTTCCGATCATTTTTATCCCAAAATAAAATCTTTAACGAAGCTGAACGAGAACGAGTCGAAGCTTCGTCAGGACCTGGCTTATAAGGGCATGCAGGAATTGGGCCGCGCCGCGCTCGAACCGGGCGGCTTGGAAGACCCGGCTGAGAGGATGTTGGTGGAGGAGTTCATGTCCGGCCAAAGCCGCGACGGGTCCCGCGTGGACGCGGTCTGCGATCTGTTGCTCAAGGTCTCCGGCCGCGCCGGCGAGCCCGTCTCCGCGTTCGAACATCCCGACGCGGTCCGCGAAGCCGAGGCATTTCTGCGCCACCGCGTGAAAGTCCGTGAGTTGGTGACGGCGGACCTCGTGAACGAGATCGAAGCGGCCGCCGAAGCGATCGCGTTCCGTCTCGCGGCCGGCGAGGATGAGCGCCGGATGCTTGAGATCGGGAAGATCATCGGCGCGTGGAAGTCGGCCCTGGAGCTTCGTCTGGATTCCAGAGGCTATCAGCTGCTCGCGTCCGCGCCCGCGCGCCTGACCCCCGCCGGCGTTCAAGGGTATCTGAACCTGCGTATTTCCGGACTCGGACGTTATTACGAAAAAGCCCTGCTGCGCGATCGCGGGTTCGAAGAAGCGCTGGCTTCCGCCAAGTCGTTCTATGAACTCGCCGCCCGCCGCGACCGTGTCTTCTGGGGGCTGATGCGCCGCCGGATGGAGGAGCGCGGTGAGCGCCGCGCCGTCCTCGTGGCCGGCGGTTATCACGCGGAGCATTTGAAGCGGATCTTCCGTTCGGCCGGAGTTTCTTACGCGTCGTTCATTCCGCGCGTGACGCATGAGACCGACGCTTTCAGGTACGAAAAGATCCTGCTCAGTCAGGTCCGGCGCGGCGCGTCCGCATCCGGGTCCGTCCAGGCGGCCATCAGCACCCTTCAAGTACGCGCCGCGGGGAATTCCGGCGCCCGTCTCACGCTCGAGAACGATCTGAAGCAGGCCGCGCGGATGTCCGTGCCCGAGCTGGCTCCCGTGCCCGCGCCTTCGGAGCGCCCCTTGGCGACGCCGGCCGGAACGTCCAAGGGTCGCTGGCAAAAGACTTGGGCGTCGATGGTCGACAGGTTCCATCGAGCGGCCTTCGTGGTTTTGGAGCTCCGGCTGGCCCATCATCGGCTGCCATGGATCGGCGTGACGCCGGAGGTGGTCGGGATGATCCTCGAGAACCGTTTGGGCCGCGCCTACGCCGCCGGCCGCGTTCCGTGGCTGGAGCGTCAGCTGGTCCGGTGGCTTGAAACGCGCGGCCACGAATCTCACGAGCTTTTTAGACCCGACTACAACGATGACTTCGTGATCGCGGCGGTCCATGCGATCCGTCATATGAAGATCGCTTCCTTTGTCCCGCGGTTCGAGTCCATGCTCAGGGACGGCTCGGTCATGAGGGAGACGGATCTTTATTACGGGTTGAGGCATGCGATCCGGACCCTGGACCCGGAAGCGGCCCTGAGAATGATCGAGCCGCAAGTTGGAGCGGAAGCCGGGAAGCCGACCGGCGCGCGGATGGCATACGACGAAATGAGCGACACCGAATTAGCGTTCGCGGCCGAGCGGGTGTTGATGCTCAATGCGGGCAACCTCCGGTTCAAATGGTATGGGGCCAAGATCCGTGACATCGTCAATTTTCATGGAGAACGTGTCCGCAATCGTCGGAAATGGGGATACGCGGATGCGGACATAACGACCCGAATGATCGACCGGCCGCGGCTGATCGGGTTGTTGAACAGTTGGGCCAAGAACGCCGACCAACTGTCCCAAAATTGGTCCAGCCCTTCCGGCGAGTCGGAACCGGCTGACAGGCCCGAGTCCCCGGACGAAAGAGACCATCGGACCGTTCGAAAGAGTCATTCGCTCGCGCTGGACCTCCAAGAGGCCCTGCCCGGAGAACAATGGAGGGTTATCAGCCCGCTCTTTGAGGATGTTCGGGAGCATTTATCGGCCCATGAGGTATCGAGACGTGGTTTGGTCCGTAAGACCGGAGGGCGGTTGCGGGCCGCGCTGAAGGTCTGGGACCAGATGGAATCGGGCGGAGATGCCTTGGTGTCGCAGCGGCCCGCTCAGTTCCGACGGATCTCAAAGTCATTGGAGGAAGCTGCCGATGCCGCTGAAGCGGCGATCACTGAGATAAGCATATCGCTGGACGGCGCACGCATGGCGGACGCGGCCGTGAGGCTGATCGACATCGACGTTCCGGTGTTCTCAGGCGCCTCGCTCAAAGCGCTGAAAGATGTGTCGGTCCCCATGGTCTGGATCCTGGACAACTCCGGGACGATGACCCCGAGCTTCGTGGACCCGTTGACCGATGACATGGTCCGGAAGATCGACGCCCTGCTCGCCTCGTCACGGGACTCCTATGTCGTGATCGCGTCGGGCGATCCGCTCGACGCGTTGAAAAAACTTTATGCCCGTTGGCTGGAACATCCGCGCTTCATGATCGTCGCCGAAGGCGGGACCGCGGTCCGTACGCCGGACGGACAGGAGCGGCGCTTGGATGCCTGGCCGCATGAGACGCGGCGCGCCTACGCGAAAGCTATGATCGCGGGACTCGAAGAGATCCTTCCCGAGCTGGCCGACGCCGCGGCTTCGGCCGTGAACGCCGCACCCGACCGGCGCCGAAAGACGCGCCCTGAGGAACTTCTCAGACTTTTCCGTTCGCAGCTGACTTCCGCCGCGCAAAAGATCGATCAAGCCTATGCCCGCGGCGAGGACTTCGACGAGATCCCGCTGATCCAGAACGCCGAGACGGTCGGTGTGGTCGGGTTCGCGGACCAGCGCGCCAAGGTCACCATCCACAACCATTCACGCGTCATGAACGAGACGCTCGCGGCCAAGCTGCTCCAGGCGGCGGAGCGTCATTTGGCCGCGCAAGGCCCCGCCGGGAGAGCTGTGCCGCTGCCTCGCTACCGCGCTTACGGGAGCGGCTACATCGATTGGGTCCAGCGAAGCAAGGCCGAAGGCGCGGAAGCCGCGTTGGAGGAAAAAGTCCTTCCGACCTTACGCACGGCGGGCGGCCGCGCGCTGGTGGTTGCGGCAGGGGACAGTTCGAATGATTATCCGTCTTTCGCGCTCCGGTTCCGGAATATGCCGGGTGCCGTGTACCAACCTATTTTCCTGAACGGTGACTATCGACACACCACTCACTTGCCCAAAGGAACGGTGATCCCGCTGGCCTTCAAGCAGGCAAGAGCGTCGGGTCCCGACACGATGCGGGACGTATTGGACGCCGCCGTGCACACGGCCCGCGCGAGCCGTCTCAAAGGCTTTGTGTGGTCCTCGCCGTTCGAAACACCGTATTTCACTTACCGGCTCAAGGCGCGTGATGGCGCCGGTGTGAACCCTTCCAATTTGATCCGTTCCGCTTCGGCCCGGCTGCTCGACCTGAGGACCCGGCTCGAAGGGTTGGAAGCTGAGCGGTTCGGCGGCGACGAATGGAAGCGGATCGCGCGGGAACTTCGGGCGCAGGCGGAAGCGATGCGGTCGGAGATCGATTGGAACCCGGCGCATAGGGCCCGGCACCGCCGGGCGGCGGAAGTCCGCGACCGCGTGATGAAGCACCGCCGGACCTCCGAAAATTCCCTGGCGCGCAAGGTCCAGGCGGAAGCGTGGGAAGAAGCCAGGGCAGTCGCGGAACGGCTGGTCCGGCTGAACGCGCTTCTGGCGACTTTGCAGATCCAGGTCGCGTTGATGTTCCTGGACCCTCAGGAGGCGGACGGGATCCCTGCTAACGGCCGCTGGTCCAACCGTCACTATGCCGCCCTCGCGTCACTGCGCGGGGCCTCGACCTCGCTCGATAAGATGCGCGACGCCGTCCATGTGACCGCGCTCGCGAACTCGGAGCGTGAATTGGATCGCGCCTATCCTGTCCTCGACACGGACGGGCGGGTGACATGGCTGACGCTTCCGGAAGCCTTTAGCGTCAAGCACGTGGAGTCGCAGGACATCGCGGAG
>CAZHID010000056.1:0-10347 GCA_964532445.1 uncultured Planctomycetia bacterium
TCCTAGCAAGGGTATAATTTGGTCAAAATTTAAGCGTTCATATCCTAAATCTATCCAAAACAATGTGTTTCTGATCGCTCGAGAATAACCGTGGTCAGCACTTTTTCTCTGTTGTAGAATAAGCTCATGCGCCTCCTTTTCACCCTCTTTTCTAAGCTATTTTTATCCATTTTGACCGGGATCCTGTTAGCAGCGTCGGGGACCGCTTACGCCGATGGGCCGACCCTCCCGACGGACAATGCGCAGGACTTGGTCGCTCAAGCAGAGCTGGTCCGCAAGACCGGTGCAGGCTCGGTCATGGAAGAAGACCGCGAGGAGCCTCAGATCACAGCCGAAGAACCGGTCCGTCCGGCGGCAGCCGAACCTGTCGGGCCCGCCTTTACGCTCAATCAGATCACCTTCACCGGCAATCGGACAGTCCCTTCTGCGGACCTGGACATCTACTGGAAAAATCTTTCCGGGCAGACCGTCACAATGCTTGAACTCAACAAGATCTGCGACGCCGTCACGGTCCATTACCGCGCGAAGGGCCACACGACGTCCAAGGCGATCCTCGAGCCGCAGGAGATCCGCGACGGCCGCGTCGTCATCAGCGTTGTCGAAGGGCTCGTGGGACAAGTGCGCGTGGAAGGTGCGCGGCACTTCAAGGAGTCGCTTTATACGGATGCGGTGCGGCTGAAGTCCGGAGAAATTTTTGATTACCAGAAGCTTCAACTGGGCATCGAGGATATCAACGCCGCCGCCGACCGTTCCGCGCGGGCCTATTTGGAGCCCGACCCGGCGAACCCTTCCGTCGCGAACCTGACGCTCAAGGCGGAGGAGCGGCTCCCGCTCCACATGTTCTACGACTTCAACAACCGCGGCACCAAGCTGACCCACAGGGCCCGTCACAACATCAACGCCCAGCACACCAACATCACCGGCAACGGCGACCTTCTGAACGCCGGCTGGACCCTTTCGGAAGAAGGCTCATTGTCGGGCGTCGCGGGCGGGTACACCCTCCCGCTGGCGGCCACCGGCACGACCCTCAGCCTGAATGCAAGCCACACCGACAGCATGCTGGTCAAACACCTCAAGTCCTTTGAGATCAAGGGCGAATCCTGGTCATTCAGCCCGCAGCTTCGCCAGCGGATCGCGCGGTCCGCGGACTGGGAACTCGCCGGCGTCTTCGGTCTCGAATACAAGAACTCCGAGACCCTGGTCGACGATATCCGCGCCAACATCGACCGCTCACGGATCTTCAGAACGGGAGCCGAATTTTCGCGGCGTGACGGCGGCGGACGCACGTCACTGAACGGGTTCTTCAACCTGGGACTGCCCGGCATTGACGGCTCTGAGGGGGCTTTTCGGTTCCTGAGCGCGGGTGCGTCGCGGCTGCAGCGCACCCCCGGGGATACCTTCCTGATCTTGCGCGGAGACACCCAGTGGACGGACGACAGGCTTTTGTCCGTGGACCAATACCGCCTCGGCGGCGCAACGTCGGTCCGGGGCTATCCGGAATCCGATTCTTCGGGGGATTCGGGCTACAACGTCTCGGCGGAATGGCACCTTCCGGCGTTCTTCATCCCGGAAAAGCTCAAGGTCCCCTTCACCGCAAAGCCTCTCCGGAACTCGCTCCGGTTCGTGACATTTTTTGACGCGGGAAAAACTTTTCTTAAGCAAAGGGAGAGGGCGGGGTCGGTCAAAGACCGTTTTTTAATGGGGGCTGGCGCGGGGCTCAGGTTCGACCTGGGATCTACGCTCAGCGTGTCCGCTGATCTCGGCTTCCCGATCGGGGACGATTCCACCGATGCCCCCGACCAGCCTCAACTCCATCTATCCGTTCGATCGGGGTTCTAAGCCATGACAAGAATGAACAAGATCTCTCACATACTCGTGAAATATAGCGCCCCGGCCTGTCTCTTGGCGCTCTGTCTAATGACCTTCTCCGCAAACGGGCCCGATGCCCTCGCAGCGGAGTCCAAAATTAAATTGACCGAGATCCGGACTGCCGTCGGTATCAGTGACAAGTACGAACCGGTCGGGCCGACAGAGGTCTTTGCGCTCGGCACGACCAAGATCTACTGCTGGTTCAAGTGGGAGAATGCGGCCGCTGCGGAGCCGCTGCAGGCCCGGTGGACCTACCTGACCAAAAAGATCAAGATCTTCGAATACCCTGTCGCGATCCCCAAGCCGGAAGGCGCCGGCGGCATCGCGATGGCCATGCCCAAGGGCCGGTCCCTCCCGCCCGGCAAATACCGTGTCGACCTCCTCGATCGGACCAAAAAGTCCGTCGGATCGATCGACTTCGCCGTAGGCGCCTGATCGTTCCGGCTGCGCACGCGGCTTAATTTTTTCTAAAAAAAATTGTTGGCGAGGATGCCGAGCAGGAAGATCTGAGGGACCGCGATGAGCGGCAGCAGGATCGCGGCACGGCGGCCGATGGTCTGCCAGATGAGACCGATCTCGGTGTAATCGGTGGCGACACCGGCCATCAGGAAGACCAGCGCATTGCCGAATGCGTGGGTTTGGCGGTAGATCTCGAACGCAAGCGGTGCGGTTCCTTCCGAACAGACTTCCAGCACCGATGCGCCGGCCAGCGTGAACGCGAGGCCCTTCAAGTCAGGCCCCAAATACTGATGCATCCAATGCCCCGGAATGTAGGTCCCGATGAGCGATGCCGCGATCGCACCCAGGATCACCCACCACAAGATCATATCGGCTAATTTTAACGACCCCTGGAAGACCGCGCGCGCGTCCGAGAAGGCGTTCGCGGAGGTCCAACGGCGCGCTGCAAGCCGCCGCCGGAGATCCGTAACGATAGGGTCCGTATGCGCCGCGCCGGAATGGTTCGGGTTGCGCTCCACCCACCCCATTCTTTCGAGCCATTGAAAAAGAAGTCCCGTCGACAACGCGATCACCAGTGCCCCGCCGACGAAGACAAGCGCCTTCACGCCGAAGAACCCGAACAACAGGATCGTCAGCGGCAGATTAGCCCACGGGCTCGCGAGCAGGAACGCGATCACCGATGCCGTCGAAGCACCTTTGCGGTACAGCTCCATCGCGACAGCCAGAACCCCGTGACAGCAGGCGCTCATAAAAAAACCGATGAGCACCGACCGGGCGATGGACCGTTTGCGGCCTCCTGCCATCAGACGCTCCACGTACCAGTGCGGCACATAACGGTAGATGAGGCCGCCGATCAAAAGGCCCGCTCCGACCGCCGGGACGATCATCCTCAGATATTCCGCCAGATGCTGCCCTAGCGGCTGGACCGCGTCGACGAAAGCCGCAGCAACAAGGAGGCAGCCGGCGATCAGGATCACCGTAAGCGTTTTGCGGATGTTCTTATAGCCTGAGGGGGCGGCGGCAGGGTGGCAGCAGCTGGATCCGCCTGCGGGAGCGTGAGGCTCCATGATCAATACAACTTTTCACGCCGTTTTTCGGCGATGCTGCGGAGACGGTAAGCGGCCTGGCCGTCGTCCACGCGGGCTGCCATGGACTGGAGGTAGTCGTATTCGTCTTTCGAGAGCGTCCGGCCTTCTTTTTGACCCAGCATGATGGACGCCAGACGCGACGCGGTCGAAGGGTCGCTCGTCTTGACGACATCCGACATCTTGCTGAGGAATAAAAAATCGCTCTGGGACAACGGCTGATTGCGCGACAATCCGGCCGCGGGCCGGCCGGCGTGCTGCTGGACCTTGATGCGGCTGGAAGGCGGGAGGGTGCTGGTTATGACACGGCTGGAGCCGGCCGCTGCGGGAGAGGAGGACGGGGCTGACTTACGGCCATAACCGAACGACTCCGACTCGTTCTTGAACCGGTGGGTCTTGAGCGACTGCATATGCTGCTGATAGGTCTGCTTCTCGGGCTTCAGGTAGGTGCGCGGGCGGCTTCCGGCGATCTTGTTCGTGGTGCCGGGGATCTTTTTCTTGTACGGGGATTCGTAGTCCTCAGCCTTGGGTGTCTGGATCGTCGACCGGATCTCCGCCGCGTCCGCATCAGGTGCCTGTAAGCAAAGCGCTGCCGCCATCAAACAAACGACCCACGACGTTCCGAACTTCATCAATGACTTCATACCCCCATTCTACACCCGCCCGCCACTGATCGGACCCGGAACGCCGGGATCGAAGCCGGGGAGGGGTGCTTTGGGGACGGAGGCGCCGGCCAGACCATTCGAAAGCATTGTTCTGGGTGATCACGACAATTTCGCCGCAGTCCCCAAAGCATCCCTCCCCGGCAAGCGATAGAGCGCTCCGGGTCCGATCAGGGGCGGGCCAGGGTCAGTCTTTTTTGGGCTTCTGAGGCTTGAGATCGAGGACGGGGGCGCGTTTGGAAGCTTTTTTTTCGCCGTAGTGGCGGCAGAAGTGTTCCTGGACGCGGAAACGCTTCTCGTCGCCCGGCTCGCGGCGGCGGTAGGTGCCGTCGGATTGCAGCACCCAGGACTTCACGTTGTCCTTGAAAAAAAGCTTGAGCGCGTCCAACGCTTCCTTGCGCAGCTGCGTGTTCGTGATCGGGAACATGATCTCGATCCGGCGATCGAGGTTCCGGGGCATCCAGTCGGCGCTCGAGAGGAACAACTCTTCTTCCCCGCCGTTCAGGAAGTAGAACATCCGCGCGTGCTCCAGGAACATGTCCACGACGCTCACGACCTCGATGTTTTCGCTCATCCCCTTCACTCCGGGCTTGAGACAGCACACGCCGCGGATGTTGAGCCGGACCTTCACGCCGGCCTGAGAGGCCTTGTAGAGCGCCTCGATGATCTTGGGATCCACGAGCGAGTTCATCTTGGCGATGATCAACCCCGGCCCGCCCGCGTGTGCGCGCATGGACTCGCGCATGATGAGGCGCTCGAGGCGTTTGCGCAGGCTGAACGGCGCAACGTCGAGCTTGGCGAAGCCGGTCGGCTGGGAAAAGCCTGTGATCACATTGAAGAGCGCCGCCGCGTCCCGGGAGATCTCTTCATCGGCGGTAAAAAGTGAATAGTCGGAATAGATCCGGGCGGTCTTCTCGTTGTAATTGCCGGTGGAGAGGTGGACGTAGCGCCGGATGCCGTCAGCCTCGCGCCGGACGATGAGACAGATCTTGGCGTGGGTCTTGAGTCCCGCCACGCCGTAAAGGACCGTCGCGCCGGCCGCTTCCAGCCGCCGCGCGCCCTCGATGTTGGCCTCCTCGTCGAAGCGTGCCTTGAGCTCAACCATCGCGGTGACCTGCTTGCCGTTCTCGGCAGCTTTTTCGAGTGCGGCGATGACCGACGAGCGGGAGCCGGTCCGATAAAGGGTCTGCTTGATCGCAAGCACGTCCGGGTCCCGCGCAGCCTCGTTGAGCAGGCGCAAAAAGGGATCGAATGATTCATAAGGCTGGAACACAAGGGTGTCCTTAGCGCGGATCGCGGTCCAGATATCCTCCGCGTCCTCCATGTCCCCGGCCGCCCGCGGCTCCCAGACAGGCAGTTTATGCGCGTCCATACCCGGCTGGAACGCAAGCTGGGCAGGTCCCTTGAGGTCCACCCAACCCGCGGCAGCGTAGACAGCCGTTTCGGTGATCGAAAAGCGGCGCTTGAGGAACGAGGTGAGGTCCGCTGATCCGCTGATCTCGGCCCTCACCACCTGGTTGAGCCGGCGCGAACGGACCGCTTCCGACATCACCCTCGAAAAGTCGGCGTCCTTTTCCTCATCGAGCGTCAGCTCCGAGGCGCGGGTCAGGCGCAGGAGCCCTTCATCCGCGATCTCGTACCCGCGGAAGAGCTCCCGCGTGAACAGGCTGATCACGTCCTCGAACAGGATGAAGTCATGGCCCGTTCCCGGGTCGCCGACCGGCAGGGTCACGAGTCTCGGGCAGTTCCTCGGCACCTCGATCACGGCGTACTGGCGGTCGAAGGGCTTGGCGAGGTCGAGCAGCTGGACGACCCGGTAGAGGCTCAAGTTCAGAAGGTTCGGAGCCTGCGCCTCCTCGCGCAGCGCGATCGGCGTGAGGAGCGGCATGAACTCCTTCTGGAAAAGGCCTGTCAGGTACATCTTCTGGCGCTCGGTCAGGGTGCCCGGGGACACACGGCGGATCCCGGCCTTCGCCATCTCGGGCGAGAGCACGTCCTCAAAGTAAGCGTGCTGGCGGCGCATCAGATCGAACGCGCGGCGATACACGTCCGCCGCGCTCTGGGCGGATTCTTGAGCAAGTGAGGCGACCCGGACCATGAAGAACTCATCGAAGTTGGAGCTCACGATCCCGATGAACTTGAGGCGCTCGAGCAGCGGATTGGACTCGTCCATCGCCTCGGCAAAGACGCGCGAGTTGAACTCGATCCAAGAAAGTTCCCGGTCGAAGAAACGCTCGGAGGCGCGCTCGGACATGGTCAGACCGCCAGCGGCTTTTGTTTGATGACGACCGGCATACCGAACACGTCCGAAAATAGGTCGCCCTTGTTCTGCAGCGATTCACGCTCAGCCGACAGGTCGCTCAGGGAATCGGAGACCCATACGGTGTAGGACTTGTCCCCCGTCTCGAACTCGATGTTCTTGATCTTTTGCTGATGGGTCGCGTCAAGCGCATCCGCGACGCGCAGGATCGCCGCGAGCTTGGACACGACGGCGCGGTCGTGACGCGGCAGGGACATATATGACTCATGCGTCACCTTGGGTGTGGACCGGCGGTGGTAACGCACGACGTTCGAGACGATCATTTTGTCGGATTTGCGCAGACCGAAGACCTCGGACGATTCGACCAGGTACGCCGAGTGCTTGTGATGCCCGGCGGGCGAAATATAAGACCCGATGTCATGCAGGGTTGCCGAGACCTCAAGCAGTGTCCGTTCGCGCGACCCCAGCCCATGTTCGGACTTGAGCGTGTCGAACATCTTGAGCGCCAATTGGCCGACCAAGGCGGAATGAGCCTTGTCATATTCGAACTTCTCCGCCAGATGGCGGGCGGAATTCATGATCTGGCGCGACACGTCCGTACGCTTGTGGCCGGAAACGAGCTGGGACATTTCGAGCAGCAGCGCATCCCGGATCGACATATTCGGGATGATCAGGCTCTCGGAAGGTGTTTCGGACAGAAAGTTCAAATAATAAAGAAGCGACGCGTACAGCGATTCCGCCTGGCCGTAAGGCAGGTTGTACTCGGCGGCGATCTCCTCCGGCGTCTGCTTGGCGACCTTGTTCACGAGACCGACAAAGGCTTTTTTGTCGACGATCGCGTAGCGCTCGCGTGCGGTGGCGGCCAGCTGCTGGGCCGCGAAGCGGACATCGCCGCCGAGGGCGATGAAGGTATCCACCTGCGAAAAATTATATTCCTTGGCGGCGTACGCGACGATCTCCTGGATCGAGCGCTTGAGCACCTTTTGGACTGCCTCGGGTTTGAGCTTGGCGGACGCGGCCTGTTCAGGAAGACGAAGGCTGCCGATCGAAAGGGTGCGTGTGAGCTCGACCTGACCCTGATTGAGGATGATGACCTCGGTGCTGCCGGAACTGATCTCGACGATGAGGCAGTTCTTCTTGTTGAGGTCGAGGTCCGAGCCCACGGCGTGCTCGACGGCGATGAGCTCCAGCCGCAGCTCCTCGGGGCCCTCAACGATCTCGACGTCGATGCCGGTCCGGACGAACACGCGGTCGATGAACGTTTCGCTATTGACCGCTTCGCGGATCGCGCTCGTCGCGATGGCCTGGATCTTCTTGACCTGATAGGTGTCGATCACGGTCTTGAAGTTCTGAAGGATGGCCAGCCCTTGAGCCATCGACGCCTGGCTCAGGGACCCCACGGAGAACACATCCTTGCCGAAGTTGACCGCCTTGTGCAGGTTCTCGAGTTGGCGGATCTCGCCCTTGGCGCCGATCTCAGCAACGACGAGACGCATCGCGCTGGCACCGATGTCGATCACCGCAACGGTGTGGGCGGACGTGTTGACAGCGCTCATGACGGAGGGTTACTTTTCCTTTTTCTTTTCTGAAAAATAGCGGTCGTACGCGAGCTTGGCAGCGCCCTTGGCGCCGGCATAGTCCTTGAGGCGTGCAGGGCTTACAGCGACCTTGGCCACGAGCGGCGGCATCGCGTAACGGTGCATCGACTCACGCGCGGCTGGAACGATCAGGTGGCCCATGGCTTCGACTACGCCGCCGCCGAGAACGATCATTTCGGGCGAGAGCAGGTTGACCAGATTCGCCATCGCGATCCCCAGGATACGGGACTTAAAGATGATGAGCTCTTCGAGACCCCGGTCCCCTTCCTTGACAGCGTCGGCGAGCACACCGCTCTTCATCCGGCGGATCTCTGACCCGACAGCCTTGGCCAGCTGAGGCGCCTTTTGGCGGGCGGCGAGAAGAGCAGCATCACCCGCGAGCGACATACGGCTGGTGAGGTTCTCGACGGTCCCCCAGAACGGCTTGGGCTTCCACAGCGCGTCGAGCGTCAGGAACATGTGACCCAATTCGCCGGCCGCGCCGGTTGCGCCGTAATAAAGCTGATTGTTGAGAATGAGGCCGCCGCCGACGCCGGTGCCGAGGAAGATCCCGACCACGTGCTCGTAGCCGCGGGCCGCGCCGAATTGGTGCTCGCCGTAGAGTCCGGCGTTCACGTCGTTGTCGACGTGCACCGGCACACCCGACCACGCCTCGAGCTTGGCTTGGAGCGGGTAGTCATCTAAACACGGGATATTCGGGGAGAGCCGCACGACGCCCTTAGGCACCTTGATCATCCCGGCGCAGCCGACGCCGATCGCGCCGACCTCCTTCATTTTGACCTTGGATTCAGACAGGAGCTCGTCGATACCGCTCGTGACGGAGCTCAGGAACTGTTTGGGGCCCTTGTCGGTGACGGGGCGGGACTTGACCACCTTCCGGATCTGGAAGTCCTTATCAAAAAGGGTGTTCATGATCTTGGTGCCGCCGGCGTCCACACCGATGATGAATTTTTTCTTATTTTTCATGTTGCTTGGCAGGCCTCCAGTGAGCCGGGGATCGAACGGGTTATTGTACCGCAGGGCCGGTCAGCGGCGGGTCATTTGTATGTAAAAAATCCGCCCCCGTTAAGGGAGCGGATCTTGAACGGACTCGAAGCGCACCGGACCCGTTTAGCGGATGCCGAGCTCCTTGCGGACCTGCTTCTCGGCATCGTACCAGTCCTGTTGGGCGCAACCGCTCTCACAAGCGCCGCGGTTCAGGTAATTGAAGTACGCACGGTCACGGATCCGCTGCTCGAGCTCCTGCTGGCTCACCACCAACTTGGGCTGGCTGGAGCGGACAGCCGAGGCCGCGGGGGCCTTGGCCGTGACTGCAGCAGGGACGGACTTTCGGACAGGGGCAGCGGTCTTCTTCGGCTTTGCTGGCATAAAATTCTCCGTTACTTCATACATCAAACACGTGGGATCGAGCGATAGGATACGCCATCCTATCTGCCGCGTCAAATCCCAGGCGGGACGCCCCGGGTCAGACCTGCTCGGCCTTCGGACGGTCCTCCAGGACCGAAAAAAGATGGTATTTCCACCCCTCCAGACGGACGTATAGACCTTCGCTGCGAAGCTCCTGGGTAAGGCGGCGATAACCCTGCCCGGTCGCCGCGTCCGTGAGCTCCATCTCAGCCGGACCGAGACAGGCTTCAGGCAGACGAAGCCGTGCCTGGGCTGTCCCCGGACCGTAATTGACGACGATCAGCCGAAAGGCATGGCCCCGGGTCCAGATCCACGCCAGGACCGAGTGGTGCTCCCCGCCGCCCGGCCAAGCCTCATGCGGTATCAGAAGATGCCAACTTCCCTCACTCAAGACCGGGTCCGCCGCGAACTTGAGGACCCGAGCCAGCTCGTCCGGTACAAAGCCCGCGCTTCCACCAGCCACCGCGTTCAGATCCGCGATACCCATCCGGACAGGGTCAGCCGCTTGCGCCTGGACAGAACCCGCGAAGGCTCTCAACTGGACCGGGACCCGCTCCATATAACCCTTTTCCTGGTCCTGGTGCACGAGCTTAAGACCCGGCAGTGTCATCACCGCCGCCTGTGCCGCCAGCCCCCGTTCAGCGCCGAACGCGCGGAAAAGACGCGGCTCGTCATGGTTTTCGACAAAGCGAAATTGACGCTGCTGATCGGCGGTTGAGTCATGCAGATACTCGCGGATCCGCGCGGCGTCACCCTCAATGAAACGGTCGTACAGGGTTTTGTCATAGATGTAGTCGAAGCCCAGGGAGAGCAGTTTTTGACCCAGATTCCAGTAGACTTCGGCGATCGCGGTGAAGCGCGGGTGCTTTTCCTTCACCGGGCCAAGCACCTCGGACCAGAACTCTCCGGCGGGCGCGGCGGGCACGCAGGAGCCCCAGGTTTTTTTAAAGACGTCGTTCAGCACGAGCATCGCCATGTCGCAGCGCACACCGTCGGCGACGAGAGCG
>CAZHID010000057.1:0-2676 GCA_964532445.1 uncultured Planctomycetia bacterium
GCGCCAGATGGACGGCGCCCACGCCAACTAGTCGAATATGAACCATATCGGCGTCGGCATTTCCCTTGTCGGGAACTTCAGCGAGACACAACTTTCGGACTCTCAGCTCAACTCTCTGGTTCTACTGGTCAAGGCGCTTCAGGCGCGGTATGGTATACCCGATTCGAACGTGATGGGACACCGTCACGTTCCCGGATCCGCGACCGAATGCCCCGGTAATAATTTTCCCTGGACCCGTTTCCGACAAATGCTGGAGAACTCATAGACCATGGCAGACTTCAAGACCCCCGAAGATTTTTTGAACCTCGGCCGCAATATCCCGCGCAACCCGTCCTTCTGGACGACGCTGGCGCTCGGCATCACGCTGGTCCTGGTCGCGCTGACGATGTTCTTCTCCGTCGGACCCGACGAAAAGGGCGTGGTCCAGATGTTCGGCAAGTACATCCGCACCGTGGACCCGGGCCTTCACCTCAAGCTTCCGCTGGGCGTCGAGACGGTCACCCCGGTCCGTGTCGAGCGCATCTTTAAGGAGGAGTTCGGCTTCCGCACTTCCCAAACAGGTACGCGCACCCAGTACTCCGAAGGCAATTACCTCGACGAATCGCTGATGCTCACCGGCGACCTGAACGCGCTGGAAGTGACCTGGATCGTCCAGTTCAAGGTCTCCGACGCGCGCAAGGCGCTCTTCAGCCTGCGTGACGCGGTGCGGACGCTGCGTGACGTTTCCGAGGCCGTCATGCGCCGCCTTGTCGGCGACTACTCGGTCGACGAGGTCCTGACCTCCAAGCGCGCTGAGATCGGCATTGAGGCCGAGCGCGAACTCCAGCAGATCCTGAACAGCTACGACAGCGGTATCCACATCGTGACCGTGAAGCTCCAGGACGTGACGCCTCCGCAGCCGGTCAAGGCCGCGTTCAACGACGTCAACGAGGCCAAGCAGGAGCAGGAGCGCACGATCAACCAGGCGCTTCAGGCGTACAACGAGGTCATCCCGCGCGCGAAAGGCGAGGCCGAGCAGATCACGCTGGAAGCCGAGGCCTACGCAGTGACGCGCGTCAACGAAGCCAGGGGCGACGCGCACCGCTTCACCGCGCTCCTTGAGGAATACAAAAAATCCCCCCAGGTCACCCGCGCCCGTCTCTACCTGGAAACCATGGAAAAGGTCCTGACCCAGCCCAAGGAAAAATTCATCATGGACGGCGACAGCTCCCAGGCGCTGCCGTTCTTTGACCTCAGACAGAAGGGGAATTCCTAATGCCTCGCTCCGCCGCACTCGCCCTCATCGCGCTTTTCGGCATCGTCATTGTCGCGCTTCTTGGCAATCCTTTTTACACCGTGCCGGAAGGCCGTCAGGCCGTGATCACACGTTTCGGTGAGCCGGTCGGAGGCGCGGTCACGAAGACCGGTCTGCACCTGCGCCTGCCGTTCGTCGAACAGGTCCATCTGTTCGAGACCCGGATCCTCGAGTGGGACGGCGACGCCAACCAGATCCCGACCAAGGACAAGCGCTTCATCTGGGTCGACACGACCGCCCGCTGGAGGATACTCGACCCGCTCAAGTTCCTGCAGACCGTCGGCAACGAGTCGGCCGCCCAAGCGCGCCTCGACGACATCGTGGACGCGATCACGCGCGACGTCATCTCGGACCAGCTCCTGATCGAGATCGTCCGCAGTTCCAACCGCGAGCTCACCCAGAACCTGGTCCAGGAAGGCATCGTCGACAGCGAGATGACCAAGGCCGAGGTGATCAAGACCGGCCGCAACGAGCTGACCCGCGAGATCCTGAGCCGCGCGAGCAAGATGACCCCCGAATACGGCATCGGGCTCGTGGACGTCCGCATCAAGCGCATCGTCTACATCGACGACGTTCTGCGGAAGATCTACGAACGTATGATCGCCGAGCGCAAGCGCGCCGCGCAGCAGTTCCGCTCCGAGGGCCTGGGCCGTCAGGCCGAGATCGGCGGACGCCGCGAGAAGGACCTGAACACGATCCGCTCGGAGGCCTACCGCAAGGCGCAGGAGATCAAAGGTAAGGCGGACGCCGAAGCGACCCGGATCTACGCCGACGCCTACGACAAGGACGCCGACTTCTACCGCTTCCTGCAGACGCTCAAGAGCTATGAGAAAACCATCGATTCGAAGACCACGCTGGTCCTCTCCTCCGACAGCGATTACCTGACCTACCTCGAGTCCATCGAAGGCGCCGCCGCGCCGGTCAAGTGATGAAGCGGGCCCTGGCGTTCTTTGTTTTTGCCCTGCTCCTGGTGAGCGCCGAACCGGCGGCACTTCTTGCGGCGGATGCTTCCGCTCCGTCCGTCCCTTCGCTCCCGGCGGTCGATCGCGTCGCTGAAACACGCCAGTTGATCCAAAAAGGTCTCGGCGCTTACGGCGCGTTCAACAGCTACGAAGCGAGGATGCACCGCGAGCTCCGTCTCAAGAGCGGCCGGCTCAAGATCGACGAGATGTTCCTGCGCTACGACAAGCCGCGCACTATTTTCCTCAAGTACACCGGCGGGTCCCAGGCGTCGCTGCAGGTGCTTTATTCGGAAGGCAATTTCAACGGCAAGCTCATGACGCGGCCCCCGGGACCGATGTTCGACTTCATCCCCATCGTGGCGATGAGCCCGGACGACAAGCGGATCAAGAACGAGGAATCCAGGCCCATCCAGAACGCCG
>CAZHID010000057.1:2686-10279 GCA_964532445.1 uncultured Planctomycetia bacterium
GAAAAATTCAGCAGGGACTGGGCCGAAGCCGAGGCCGCCGGACAGGCGAGCGTGACGTCCGTCATGCGCGACGAGGTCGCGATGTACGGGATGGAGGGCGGCGAGCCGGTGAAGACCACGCGCTTGGAAGTCCTGCTCAAGACACCGGACCGGACCTACCCCAAGGTCGTCGTGCAGTTCCGCGAGTCGGACGGGCTGCCGGTCCAGATGGAGCTGTACAAAGAAGGCTCGGCGTCGCCCGACGAATCCTACACCTACTACGCGATCCGCACGGACCCTGCCAAGGACGACGCCGTTTTTGTGAGCATGATCGACAAGCGCCTCCTGGAACACTACCGCAAGCTCTGATCCCGTCATGAAGCAGTTGGACTTCGCGGCGGTGGACGCGGCCCGCAGGACGCTCGGTCTGGACGCTTACGCCTCCCTCGAAGAGATCCGCACCGCCTACAAGAAGCTCGCCGCCGAATGGCATCCTGACCGCTTTGCTTCGGCCCCTGACGCGGAGCGCATCCAGGCCGAGACCCGATTCCAGGAGATCTCAGCCGCCCACGACCTTCTGACCGAGTACGTTTCCCGTTATCTCTATTCCTTCAAGGAGGACGACGTGAAGCGCTCCCTCATCGACCCCGCCACCCGCCAGCATCTCAAGCGTTACTACGACGGGATGTACGGCTCGCTCGATATTTGAACGAGCCCAGCCGTCCACGGCCAGCCCGGCCGGCAGGAATAACTGTCTTCGTCGGACGGAGCCGCTCGCGCGCTGCCTAAGGTAAGGCGCACTCGCTCCCTGTCCGGCCTTGGCGGGGACGCCTCGGCCGCCCAGACGTCCTCAAAACACAGTTTTTCCGGCGGGCCGGTCGTGACGGACTGTCTTGCTTGGGCGGGGATCAGTACTGCTGCTGCTTCCACTCGACCTTGCGGCCTTGGAAGTGGTGTTTGAGGCAGTCGATGAGGATGGCGGTGATGACGAGGGCGCTCAAGGGGTGGAGCAGGATGGACCACTGGTCCGCTTTGAGCGCGGCATGGGAGCGGGAACGCAGGAAGAGGATGAAGGCGCACAGGCCGCCAGCCAGCCAGGCTGTGAGCGCCCAGTCCGTGCCGCCCGAGGCCCATTGCCAGGCGGCGACCGGAAGGATGAAGAAGGGCGCGGCCGAAAAAAAGATCAGCATGAAGATCTTCTGAAGCAGCGACGGCACGTTCTTATCGAGCGCGTGAAGGTAGATCCGGCGCCAGCCGACCCAGGATTCAGCGAGGGACTGGTACATCCGCGTCGCGAAGATATGCGCCCCGATCGCCAGCTCGCACCGGTATCCGGCCGACTTCACGTTCTTGAAAAGCGCCAGGTCCTCCGTGACCGCGTCCTTGATCCGTTCCGCCCCTCCCACCGCTTCGAAGACCCGTTTCCGGACGAGCAGGTACTGGCCGCACGCGAGAGGCGTAGAGGAGTTCGGGTCGTTCACGTCCTCCAGCTTGAACCAGACCGCGAAGCACCCGATCCCCATCGGCTGCACGAGATGCTCGCCGAAGCTGCGGCAGACACAGCGCGCCGACAGGGTGAGCAAGTCGAGCTTGCGCTCGAGCGCGTAGCGCAGCGAGGATGAGACCGAGTGCTTGAGGTGCTCAGTGTCCGCGTCGCTGAACAGGAGCCACTCGCCGGCCGCGGCCTGCGCGCATTGATGCATCGCGTGGTTCTTTCCCGTCCAGCCGGCGGGGAGGGGCTTGCCCTCGATGACCCGGACGCGGGGGTATTTGGCGGCGGCTTCCCGGAGGAGCGTGAGGGTGCCGTCGGTCGACCGGTCGTCGAGAAAGATGAATTCGATGTGGGGGTAGTCCTGGGCCATGAGCGAGGGGAGAAGCGTCGGCAGGTTGCGCGCCTCGTTGCGGCAGGGCACGATCACCGAGACCTTCACCTGCGGCCAAAGCTCCTCCCAGGCGCGAACGGGCATGATGCTGTACTTCCGGATGCTGCCGACCATGAGGACGGCGCGCCGGACCCAGATCATGAAAACGAAGATGAGGAAAAAGTTCAGAAAAATCACAGACCGTTATACTATATCAGTTCGATTTGTGGCGCCAGCCGCATCGGGGTCGGGCCCGCGCCGCCGGCCGCATCGGCCGGACTTGCGCGTCCGCACGGGAAAGGGGTTTATGTTCGGAAAAATGTTGGACGATATCCAGCTGGAACTGCTGTGGAAAAACCCCGGCCGCGCGATCTCCGTTTACGAGCGGATCCCGCGCGCCTGGATCGACGGCTTTCGCCTCGCCAACCTCAAGAATTCCATCAAGCTTGCGCGTGAAAAAGCGCCCTTTTACGCTCAAAAGTTCCGTGAGCACCCGGTCGATCTTGACCGCATCCGGTCGACGGCCGACCTGGGGGCCATTTTCACGACCCCTTCCGATCTTCAGACCCTGCCGCCCGAACAATTCCTCTGCGGACGTGCCGACACCTCTTTCGAGACGACGGGCACTTTTTCCAAACGGCCCAAACGGGTCTTTTTTTCCACCCGGGAGATCCAGGACGTGGGACGGGTGAACGCGGCCGGACTTTGGCGAATGGGCATTCGCCCTGAGGACCGGATCGCCTCCTCCTTCGACTATTCCTTCTGGGTCTCGGGACCCACGCTCAAGGCCGCTGTGGAACAGCTTAAGTGCTTCCATGTCGAGGCAGGACGGATCGATCCCGAGGAGTTCTATGAGCGGGTGAAGCCTTACCGGTGCAACGTGATCGTCGCTGACCCCGGCTGGCTGGTGCGCTTGTCCGAGATCGCGGAGCGCCAGGGTCCCTGGCCGGTCAAACTGCTCATCGCGGGAGGTGAGAACCTCACGGAGGTATCACGGCGGTACATCGAGAGCGTCTGGAAGGCCAAAATGCTCCTTTCGTACGGGCAAACAGAGGCCTTTGGTTCGATCGGTATCGAATGCCATCGACAGGACGGGTACCATTTGAACGACATGGACCTTTGGGCGGAGGTTGTCGACACCGACGCGCACGGTTACGGTGAGCTGGTCTACACCACGCTCCGCCGTACGGTGATGCCATTCGTCCGCTACCGGTCGGGAGACATCACCCGACTGATCACCGAACCTTGTCCCTGCGGCACGCCCTCCGTACGGCTGGCCAAATTGCGCGGCCGCGCGGACGAGATGGTTGTCACCGGAGTGGGGAATATCGCGGCCTGGATGATCGAACCCGCGATCGAGGCGCTGCAGCCGCGCGTGGCTGAATGGCAATTGGCAGTGCTGCGATCAACGGGGGCGAACAAGGACCTTTTGGAGCTGCGGGTCGAGGTAGAGCCAGGGGTCTCCGGCGAGGTGTTGCGCCTGCAGGTCATGGAAGCTATGAAGAGTTCGCCGATGAGCACTGCCGCTGTCGGGATCCAACAGGGGCTAGCTGAATTTAGGGTCTGTTTACTGAGAATTGGTGAGATCAAGGGAAATTCTCGTAAATTAAAGAGAACCATAGACTTAAGGAATTTTGATAAAATCTAAGTATTGTATCGGCAACTTATTATATTTTTTTAATTTAAAAATTTTGTACTACTAATAATATTTTTTCCTCAATGTCATCCGAATGACATAAATTTTACCTAAAATTCCTTGATTCCTCCCTCTCAGAAGGTATACTTTCAATAGTCAAAAATTAACAAAAGAATATGATTTATAAATTTGTTTACACAAACGATAATCTTTTAAGATACAATAAGATATACTATTAAAATATCAAATGTCTGATTTATCGACGTCTGAAAATAAGTACCCTAAACGACGCTACTCTCCGACGCTCCGCGCTCTGAGCTGGGTGGTGCTTTTGACTTTTGGATCTCACGAAGTCGCACTGGCCGCGGATGACTCGCTGAGCGCCAGGATCCGCAAACAGGAAGTCGGCGAAAAGCGCTTCTTGCCCCGATACCTCCTGCAGCAGGAAAAAAAGCAGGAGGACATGATCTCCCAGAAGAATGATTTTTCCTCGTTAGATTATGAGCTGGATTCCGACCTGACCCAGCGTCTCCGCAAGCGCAAGCGTTCCGACGAAGATCCCAAGAAGGAAATGAACGCTCAGGGTCCGCCCGAGCTCCCCGAATTCTCCCTCTCCGACTTTGACGAAGAAGGCAACCCTCAGCAGCTGACCATTTACGACTATCAGGGCACAGGCTATGACAAGACGCTCAAGGCGGTGACGGTCTATGACGTCCGGGGTCTGGACGCTTCGCGCTGGCTCGCCGCGGGTAAGCAGGTGGATGGGCAGGAGGGACGAAAGCTGTTCCAGGGATTCAGAGAAGTCGATTTTCAGGACATTCAGGAGGACCTCGATAAGCGCAAGGTGTCGGTGACCCATTATGAGGGCGAGGCGGGACGTGAGAAGGTTCTCTACTCCGAATCCGGCTTCAATGAGGACGGCGAGGCCTCGATGATCGATGTCTATCGGTATTCCGGCGATGTGCTCAAGGAGGTCAAATCCTACGACGTCGGCGACTTGGGGCTCGATACCGGGGATGAGGCGGTGCTCGAAAAGCTCAAGGACGACATGGTGGTCCGGCAGGCGGTCTACGACGGCGAAAAGGGCAAGGAAAAGGTGGTCGAGGTCTACTCGGACTTCACCGGCGGCGAGGACAACAAGCCCGCGACGTTCGAGACCTATTCTTACGACGGCGAGAAGCTGACGGGCATCCGCAAATACGATATCTCGGAGCATTACTCGGGCGCCGGCTGGGCGTCGGTCAAATCGGCCATGATCTCCGGCAGCGACGCTTATGACACCGACCTGATCACGGAGTCGGTCTACGAGGGCAGCGACGGCAACGAGCACGTCGTCCAGATGTTCCACTATCGGGATGGAAAGATCGCGACCCGGGATGATTACACCTACGAGGAGTATTCGGCCCTGTACGCGCCGGACGGGAAGCGTTTCGCGGTCCGCGAGGTGCTGACGTTCGACACCGAAGACCTCTCCGAGGCGGATGCCCGGCGCAAATCCTCGGGGGTCGAGGTGACCGGCGACGATCTGGTGCTGGTCACCGGCGACTTCAGCGGCAAGCTGAAGGCACGCACGGTCCGGGACGGAAGTTCCGGGCACGAAAGAACGCTCGATGCGTATGTTTATGATAACGAGAACGGCTATGAGATCACCGAGCATTCCCAATACAGCTACGAGGACGGCGCCTTGCGCGGGATCATGGTCTATGACGGCGAAGGAACGCTCGTAAGGGAGTCTACTTTTACCGGACGCGAGGGGCGCGAGCGCGCCGACCAGGCGTTCGATTATGAGCTGGATGACAACGGGGTGAACGGGATCGTCAAGCGGACGGATTACGTCTATGACGAGTCCGGGCGTTTGACCGGCAGCTACGCGTTCGACGTTGAGGGCCTTTCGGCCGACGAGGCGCGGAAAAAGCTCGAAGGCACCATCCTTTTTGACGATGATGGCCGGTTGATCAGCGATGACTTCACGGGCAAGCTCATTTCCCAGATCTCCTACGAAGGCTCCAAGGGCCGCGAGCGCCAGAACCAGGTGTTCGAGTACGAGCTCAATGACGACGGCTCTTACTCGATCCTGGAGCGGACCGATTATCTCTACGAGAACGGCCGGATGATCCATTCGTACGTGTTCAACACCGAGGGACTGGATTTTGCGGACGCGGCGCAAAAAGTGTCCGGCGAGCTTGAGTTCTCGGAGGATGGGATCCTGCTGTCCGGTTCTTTTAACGGCGAACTGCTGTCGCAGACCGACTTCACGGGCGCGCGCGGGAGCGAGCGTTCGCGGGTGCTGCTCGACCTTGAGCTTCAGGAGGACGGTTCCTACCGGATCATGCAGCGCACCGACTTCCTTTATAAGGCGGGCACGCTGTTCAACACGGTCTTGTTCGACACGGAAGGCCTGTCCTTCCTGGACGCCCGGACCCGCGGACAGGGCATCGAACTCACCAACTCTTATTACGACGGTATCCAGGGCAAGGAACTTGTCGATTTCATTACGCAGGCGGCCAATGTGGCGGCCGGGGATTACGCGACTCCGCTTGAAGACCCTCGCGAGCATCTGTCCGCTTCCGATCTCGCGAGCGGCGCGGCCCGGCTGATCCATGGCGGCGGGAGCACGGTGGTGTACCAGGTCCGTGAGACCGTCAACGGTGAGGACGTTTGGAAAAGCGCCTGGGTGATCGGCGTGCCGGCGGATTGCGGATCCGATTGTTTGGACTTGAGTTGGATCCGGTCGAACCTTGTTTCCATGACCTATTCCGACGGCACCAAGTACACCTATGCGGTCCACGGCGGCAGTCTCGCCCTGGACCTGGTTGTCCTGCCGGACTTCACCCGGATCGAATATTTCCATTCCGGCCGCGACCTCATCAAGACTGTTCAATATAAGGATGACGGCAATGATCGTCTCGACGGATCGGACCAGGTCGATAACGTCACTTTTTATGACGAAGATGGGAAAAGCATCACATTCGGGTATCAGTTCAAAAAAACCGTCACATGGAACGATGTAGACGGGTTCACCGGCGATTCGGGTCTAACGCTGGCCGCGGGCCTTGATGCGTTGACCCCGGTCACGGACGCCGCTTTGACCACCCTCTTAGGCAACATCAAGAGCTTCAGCGATTATGATTACGCGGGCGTTGGTGAGTCCCTTCACATCGCCCAGGTCGCTTCGTTCAAGAAGGTCACCGTCGCCGTTGACGGTTCGGTCGCCAAAGTGCGGGCCAGCCTTTCTCTTTATCAGGACCGCGACAACCTGCTCGATCGGATCATCAGTTATGATTCCGAGGGTGTGGACGTGAAGAATACCGTCCATTATGCCTATGACGGCAAGACCCTGAAGTCGACGGTGCAGTTCCGCGGCGAGACGCCCGCGGGTCTGTCGGTCACGAGTTCCGACGGGGTCTTTGGCGCGGAGGCGCTCGAGGCGGATCAGGTGATGTCGATCAGCGCTTATGAAGGGTTCCGCGGCCGTGAGCGTGTGGTCCTGACCCAGGAGATGAAGAACGGGAAGTTCAAGATCATCAACAAGTACGGGTACGATTCTGACTCGGATTCGGGTCTCGACCGGGTCGAGCGCTACAACGCTGACGCGGTCACGGGCAGCGAGGAAGACCTGGTCTCCATTTCTTATTATGTCGGCGGCAGAGGGTCGGAAAAGTCGGACCGCACCGAGACGTACAGCCTTCGCAGCGTCGGCGGTGTCATGCAGAACGTCGTGACCCGGTCTTCGGTGTCCTATTACGAGGGCGGCGTACGGGCTTCCGAGGATCCGAAGTTCGCCGCGGGTCTGGCGCTGATGCGTCAGGAGACGTTCAGGGGTTCCGACATCTCCTTGTCGGGGAGCAAGCAGTCCATCACCTTCTTCGTTGGTGAGGAAGGTTCTGAAAAGACCGATTATTCGCAGTCCATTGGTAGGGGCGGTTCGGTGATCCGGACGTCGGTTTCTGTTTATGATGGGGGAGTGAGGGCGCGCGATGCCGCGCAGGATGATCGGCTGGTCCGATCGATCACTTTCGACAAGGACATCACTGACCTTGAGATCTCCTCGGTCTCCGACGCCACGACTGATAAGCGTAAGAGCGTGACCTTCTACTCAGGCGACCAGGGCGAAGA
>CAZHID010000058.1:0-1881 GCA_964532445.1 uncultured Planctomycetia bacterium
TCCTCGGCGGCAGGCATCCCGATGTACCTGGTGGACACACCGCTGATCGAATCCGCGATACCTGAGGGACCGGACAACAGGGAACTTGCGGGACGGACCGGCCGCGTTCTGAACTTTGTCCGCGCCGCGTTCCTGATCCTGGTCCCGCTGGTCCTGCTCCGATGGGATCCGATCGCCGGGATAATGGCCGCCATCATTTCCGCTCATTTTTACGCGTTCCGTTGGACCTTCACCGCCCTTTTGTACCACCGGTGGTTCGGGATCTGGCCGTTGGAAGCGCTCGGGTTGATCGATGGCGCCGCCGCGGGTCTGCAGCGCAGCGCGCTCGCGGCCCACAAGATCGAGTCCATCGTCCTGCCGCATTTGGAAAAGCGGCGGGAAGGCGGCAAACCTCTGATCTGGATCGACTGGGGTGCTGCCCACGCGGACATGGTCCCGATGATCAGGTATCCCTGGTTCCGCAAAGCCGTTCTGTCGATGGAAAATGCGTTGCATCCGTTCCGCAAGCAGATCAAGCCCGACCTGAGTTACGCGGACCAGGCTGTTTGGATGCGGTACGAGAACGGTTCGTCCGGCACGCCGGCGCTCGTCGGTCGCGTGATCGGGCCCGGGGGCGTCGCTTTGGACTTCACGGGGGACGGCCGCCGCGCCGGCGCGCGGTTGGCCATATCCGGGCCTGATAGCGCCGATGATCTGGAAAAAGCGCTGATCGCGCGTTACACGCATTACGGGATGACCGTGCGGCGGGGCGCGCCGATCCGGGGTTTTCATGCGAATTCGAGCGTTCTCGGATTCCGGGAAGACGGAGGGTCCGGCGGGAACATCCCGGCGCTTTGGCTCACTTTTGACAACACGGCGTCACACGACCCGCGTTCGGACGCTCACCGAACCCCGATCTACGGCCGTATCGGCGCGTGGCGGTTCGCAAGCTCGGATCTACGGCCCGGCATCGAGGACCTTGTCCGTGATCCAGAAGAACTGAAGAAGATCATCTACATACCCGATTTTAAGAGCTCGCTGACCAATGTCGCCGACAACCTTGCGGTCTTCGCCGCCGCGACCGCAATGGGCGTCGCCTCGGTCGATCTCGAGGACCGCGTATTCCTTGACCAGGGATCCGCCGACGGGATCCTGTCGATCCTGGCGCTGCGCAAGGGTGCCCGCCGTGCCGTCCTGATCGATATGGATCCCCGGATGAGGATGCGGATCCTCCGGCTCGCGCAGGCGAACGGGATCCCCGCGGACCGGATCGTCTTTCTGGAGCGTGATCTCAACGATCCGGCCGGACTGGTCAAAGAGCTGTCCAGGCTTATCACGCCCGAAGAGCGCGCCCGAATGGTGGCCGCATCGAACATCGGCGATCACCAGATCTATCCGATGGGGACCTACCTCAACGCGATCGAAGCCGCCCGTGCGCTTGGCGCGCAGACCCTGATCTCGGGAGGGCATATCGTGATCTCGGGTTCATCCCGCGCCGCCGCCCTCGTCGACGCCGTCTGGTCGGACGATTCCGGAGGGATGCGTAATTCGTCATGGGGCGACGCCCGCGCGCTCATCGAGGGAAGGATGGATCCTTATGATTTCAGGGTGCTGGGAGGAAAAATGCCCGCCGGGGACACTGCGCTGCCGGATTATCGGTTGACGCGGACGATCCAGTGGACCGACGAGGATTTGCCGGACGCGTCCGGCAGCATCGTTCCGGTCGGCGTGTTCGAACGTTCCGGCCAATTTCCGGACACGGGACGCTCTGTCCAAAGTGATGCCAATGCCGGCGCGAGGATGACGGAGATGGGACGGGAGCCGGAGCACGAAACGGTCGACACATCGTTTTACGCGTCCATGATCGGGGTGGACAGGATCGTGCTGTTGCCCGGGATCTAT
>CAZHID010000058.1:1891-5083 GCA_964532445.1 uncultured Planctomycetia bacterium
GAAGGGTTCAGGACCCGGCCGGACGATCTCGAGCAGTCGGTTGGCGCTGTTTCCGCGGCTGTGAGACACGCGCGGAAGAGCGGCTTTTTTGCCGGGGATGCACAGACCGCCGATGCGGGTCCGATGAGGATATGGGAGCTCGGGACCGGATCCGGGATCGGCGCGCTGGCCTGGTTAACGGCGGCGGAGCGGGAGGGCCGTCCGGTGCGGCTGGACGCGGACGACTTTAGCGACGAAGCGCGCCTGAATGTGCTCGAGAACGCGCGGCTTTGGAGCCGGGCCGGGCCTTCATCGCGCGGCATCCTTCGTGAGGACGATACATCCATCGAATTCAAGAACGGTTCGGTCATCCGATTCAAGCAGTCCTCTGCATCCGCCGTTTCCGCCGGCCCCGACGATCGATATGACATCGTGTACTTCAACGCGCCCTCCGTCGCCGGGCCGGATGCCGTAGGGACGGACGACCTCGCGCATAATTATCAAATGAGCCGGGAAGCATTTGTCCCGCTGATCGATTCCGTGACCGCCCGCTTAAAAGACACCGGCTCGGCGCTGATCCAAACCTCCCGGGACGCATTTGGCCGTTCTTCGAGGTCATCCGGAAGCACTTTGAAAAAAACATACCGTCATCGTGTGATCGCTAAAGATCCCGTGATCGCCGAACGCCAGCTTTTTGAACTGCGGCCTGCCGCCCCCGGCGCGCGGATGGCGAAACTGCCGGATGAGGCGCTGACCGAGGACACGCCGGTGAAGGAATTCGTGGAAGCGCTCGGACTTTGGGAGCGCGGCCGTACCGTGAGGACGTTCACCGAGCCGTCCAGCGGTCTGGACGTGTACGAGGTGGAAACGGACATCGATTTTGACGCGCCGATGCCGGACGGGACGGGGATCCTGAGGCAGCTTTTTGACTTCAAATGGGAAGGTCTGGGCCGGCGGAAGATGCGGTTCTACGTGCTGTTCGACGAGCGCCGGATGCCGGTCGCGATCTATCCCAAGGAAGGTCAGGTCCCCGAGTCTGTCTGGAAAAAAGACCTCGCCGAATCCCCGAATGATCACTGGTTCTACTACGACCGGCTCGATCTGGCCCCTTACACAGTGCCGACTCATCTGCTCCGGGACACGGGAGCCGGGTTGTCACACTCGGCGCTCCAAACCGAGTTCGCCCGGCTGTCCGGCCTCCGCGCGCGGATCAGGAAGTTCGACGCTTACTTCGGATCATTGGACCAGGGGATCAAAGGCCGGCCGGCCTCCGAGAAGATCATTGGGGTGGGAAGTGCGATGGGCTTCAGTCCGTACGTTTACGTGGAATGGGACGAGCGGCAACACCATCCGACCTCACTTGCCTTTGACGAAAGAGCCTTGGATGATCCTGACCGCGGACTGGCCAGTTACCACTGGGCCGACTCCCGGGGCGAGAACCGCTTGAGCAAAGGTGAGTTCTTCGAGCGTCTTTTCCAGCCTGCCGAGCGGCCGCGGGCGCTGTGGATCCAATACCCCTGGGTGTATTCCTTCCAAAAATACCTCGGCGCCGACAACGTCTTCCGCAGAGAGGTCTACGAAACGATGCGGTTGGAAGCCGCCGCGCGGCTCAAGGATGGGGACGCTGTCGCCGACCTTGGGACCGGAACGGGGTTGTCGCTCTGGGTCGCCTGGCTCGCGGCCAAGGCGTCCGGGCTCGACCTCCGGTATTTCGCTTCCGACCTCAATCCGCTGGCCGCCGCGAACGCTCGCCTCAATTTTAGGATCAACGGGATCCCCGTCGAAACGGTCGTCGCGGACGTGATGATGTCGCGCGGCGGGAAGACAGCTTTTCCCGTTCCGATCCAGTTCCTGCTGGGCAACGCCCCCGCGCACAGCGGGTATACGGAGGGGCCTGATGCCGAGCTGACGGACCCGGACCCCGGCCGCAACATCACCACCTTCACCCATTACGACGGCGGAGCGACGGCGTTGAATTTTTGGAACCGCCTTTTTGAGCAGGTCGCCGATCCCGATCTGATGGACCCGAAGCGCGGAACGGCGGTCCTGTGGAATCAGTCGTACAGCCGTCCGATCATTGAACGGTTCCGCTCCCTGCGCGGTGTCGCTTCAGCCGAGTTGATCGAGGCCGATCCGTCCAGGAACGAGTCCCTGGGATACGCCGCTTACCTGGTGCGTTTTGGACCCCGGCTGGGGCGGTTGGGCGGGCGGTTGGAGAGGGCGCGCGCGGAACTGAACGCCGCTTACGGGATCATGCTGCGGGCGGTCCAGAATCACCCCGAGCGGGAGCGCGGACTTTATCTGAGGCTCGCGTTCCTGTTCTACATGACGCTTCCGACCATCGGGGTCGCCAAGTTCCTGCCGATGGCCGCGCTCGCCGCCTCGGGAAATTGGTGGAGCGCTCTGGTCGCCTATTACGCGGGTCCCATCGTCCGGTTCGCGCTGATGATCTATTACCGGATACGGCACCGGCTGCCGATGGGACGGGCGATCGTTTTCAGTTTCTTACCGCAAGCCGGCACCTTCCTCGCGCTGCCCGCCCAGGTGCTCGACCGGAGCGCTCTGGGTCGCGCCAGAACAGCCCGCCGCGTAGCATCGGATCTTCGCGGGGCGGTTGACCGGTCGGCCGCGCCGTCGCGGGTGAGACGGACGGTCCTGGATTTTTCACTCGCACTCGCGGATACGGTCACGGACTGGATGGAGGCGAACGGCGGTGTGAGGAACTGGGTGATCCTGGGTCCCGGATCATCCCGCAAACAGATCGACCGCGCTGTCGGCCGGGGCCGCAAAGTGCTTTTCGTCGGCTATCGGAACGGCGCGCTCGTCCAGGAGATCACCAGCTGGAGATGGTCGAACAAGACTTACGGGAATCCGTTGGAAAAAAGCATCCATGAACTCGACCTGGGCCGCGCCGCCAGCGCCCTTGTGTCGACCGCTAAGCCCGAACCCGACGATTGGATCAAGCCGATCTCGGACGAGCTGGACGGCGCGCGGATGGCATTATCCGGGCGTCCGGGGAAGCTTGTGAAACGTGTCGCGCCCGTCAGGGATGGCGTGGAGGTGTCGGTGTTCGAGGTTGAGGGTCTGCCGGTCGCCGTGAGTTTGGGCGTGCCGAGCGAGGGTCTGGCCGTAACGGTCACCCCGCTGCTCAAGGCTGAGATCGTTGCGGCTTATTTGGAGCGCGGCGGTATGCCCAAAATACAGGCCGCTGAT
>CAZHID010000058.1:5093-10235 GCA_964532445.1 uncultured Planctomycetia bacterium
GATGCCGTCTCAGGGGCCAGGACGAAACTGTGGATCGAAGCTCTGGACCGGATACGCACCGAGGCCGGTCAGCTGTCCGCCAAGAACTCGACCGACGGCGAAGGGCTGATCCTTGAGACCGGTGTTTTGGGGGCATCGATCGCCGCGGGCTGGATGCAATTTTTAAGACCGGTCGGCGCGGATGCCGACGCGAAGAGCGTCTACATCGTCACACCCTACGGGAAGTTTCCGTCGTTCGAGGGCACGGGAGGCAAGTGGAGCCACCGCGGACCGGTCGCTCCGTCCGCGCAAAAAACCAAAGCCGATGCCGGGCGCAGTCCAATAAAAAGCGGTGCGCGGATGGCGTTCGGTGCAGGGGATGGGGCGAAAACCCGGTCCGAGCGCGCCCTCAAGGAGCTGAAGCGCGCCCGCGAAGCGGTGCGTGTGTCCGAACGCGCGATCGAGCGTGCGTCCAGCACCGGCGAGGACCTGATCACGGCGATCGGCGGCGTGAAAAAACTCGACGAGCTTCGCAGGATCCGCGACAAGTACGCATTTGACGGGGACAGAAGCGCGTCGCTCGCGTTGTCGCGGAGAGCGGCGGCCGTCATTGAGCGGATCGATCCTCAGAACGCGGTCACACCGGAAGGTCCGCTCAGCGGGGAAGCGTTCCAGGAGTTGGTCGCCCGGTCCGCTGAGCGCGCGGCGCAGGCGCGGATGGCCGAGGATCCCGATGGCCGCATGCGCGCGGCGCTCGGTCGTAAGTACGCGGAACGGCTGATGCGGCTATTGGGCCTCCATCAGGCCGGCGACCGTCTGATCGCCTGGGACGAGACGGGGGAAGAGATCAAGGAATACCGGTCAAAGGACGAGAACGCCGCCGCGCGGCGCGTGGTCACGCGTCACACCGCGCGTGTTCAGCTTCTCGGCGGCGCGGAACGGAAAGTCGTTTACTACCTGAAGCGCTGGGAGGCTCCCGGACCTGAATTCTGGATGTTGAGACAGATGGCGGTCACGTCGTTCAAGCGTCAGGAGGCGGCGGCGCGGATCATCCATAAGGCCGGCCTTGGAGCCGACGCGGCGTTCATCGGCGAAGGGTTGGCGATGCTCGAGGATGACGGGCATCCGCTCTCGGACATCGTTGCTGACCACGAAGCGCCAATGACGGACCGGGTCCGGGTGGCCGCGTCCGTTGGTGAAGCGCTGGGCCGGCTTCATAGCCAGAAGCGTTCGGACCTCCGCGGCCGGGTCAGGTACCTGACCCACGGCGACCTCGTCTCGGTCGATGACGGCCCCGACCCTGCCGACATTCTGAACGACCATGTCCGCCTCGAAACGGGGAGCATGCGCGCCACGTTCATCGATCCGGGCCTCGCCTCTTTCGAGGATGACGCCGGCCGCGTGAGCGAAAAAAACCGTCTTCAACAGACCCTCTCCCGATGGGCTTCCGATTCCCCCGGGTCGATGGTCCTCTACGACACGTTCGAGTCCGCGTACCGGTCGGCTTTTGACCCGGCCCCTCCCGTGAAGTCCGGCGGTTCCGGTTGGAAGCATTTTTCCTCGCTCATCAAACGCTGGATCGGCTACATCGGCTGGGGCGGCATGGCCGCCTTCACCGTCGCGGCGATGACCCGTTTCGAGACGGAACTTTATTGGAGCTATATCAAAACGACCGCCGTTCATGGCTGGGCCCTGACGCTGGCGGTGATGGCAGTGAGCCTGCTCAAGCCGGGACGGACCCTGCTGGGGCTGAGCGCCGCCGTGATCGGCGCGGCCATGATCTATCTGCGCGGTGAACATCTGGAGCCTGAGCTCGCGCGGGTCCTTGTCACGTCCATGATCGGCGTCATGGGCGCGATCTACCTCTCCAAATTCCTGTACAGCGATGCTGCCCCGGGCGCCTCTGTCGGGACCGACGCTGAAAAGCGCGAACGTCTGCGCCGCGCCGCCCTCGCGGCCGTCTGGTGGTCCGCCGCCGCGACACCGTTGGCCCGGCTGTACATCGGATTGTTCTGGAACCCTTTCATCCAAGGGTCCGGGATACACGGCGCCTTGGATAAGACCATCTTTGACCTGGGCTTCGCGTCCATCTTCGTTCATGTGCCGCTGGCGCTTCTGATCAACCTGGTCTACGGAGAGCTCAGGTCCGTAGGCAGCGATCTGTTCGGGGGCGGCTGGAAAAATCTCCTCAGCTCAGGCCCTGTCCGGTCGCTCAACAAGTTCTATCCGGTCAATTCCGTATTCTGGATGGCGGCCCTTCCGCTCATCTACGGCTGGAGCGGTGACGATCAGGCCCGTCTTCTCATCGCGAGCTCTGTCGCGACCGCGGTCTTTGTTTTTCTCGTCGAAAGACCTTTGAGGGAGTGGTATGCGGATACGCCGAAGCCGGACACGCTGAAGTCGGGCGCGCGGATGGCCGGGCGTGAGGAGGCCTTGGAACGGGACCGGAAGATCGGGGCGGACCTGGACCTGGCGGTGGAGCGGATCATGAGCCTTGATGTCCTGAGGGCTGGCCGGAGATCGGAGGATTGGCCTGGACGGCGGCGTGTTGCGGAAGCGCTCGAAAGCTCCGGCTTGGACCTCGGAAACGGCTATCGCTACCTGGACCATGGGCAGCGTTACGTGGTTTTTCAGAATGACGCCTATCCAGGACTTGTCTTTAAAAAGCTCAAGCGCGGCACCATCAAACGGATCTATTACGAAGCATGGTTCAACTGGCTGTTGATGATCAGAGCCAACCCGACGCTCTTTGCGCCGTCGCCGTCCGCGCCGCAAAATGCTCACGATCGGCCGATGCTTCGACTCCCTTCGGTCGCCGGTTATATGTTCAGCGGCGGACCCGGGCTCGAGTTCATGGTCCAGGAATACATCAGCGGTAAGGAGATGATGGCGGGTGATGTGCAGGCCGCGGTGGCCGATGCCGCGAAGGAACTTGAGAAGCTCGGTGTCGCGTGGAGGGATTCGGCCACGGGTAATTTTAAAGTTCTGGAGGACGGCGGCATCATGATCGTGGACACAGGTGACCAGTCGTTCCGGCTTCAGGAGACCGCGCGCGATCGGTTGGTGGAGGGGGCCGCGCTTCCCGATGATTATCAACCGCCTGCCGATGAAGCGATCGATGCGGCGCTGCGTGCTGTCATGGGCCCGGGGGAGTATCAAATGCTATTCAGCGCGCCGAACCGCTCCGCCCGCGAACCCGTTTCCGAGGATCGGATGCAGATCCTGAACGGCCTGCGTGTGACAGCTGTTTTTTATCATGCGATCACCTCCGGTCTTTCCGCGGAAGCCGCCGCGGACGAAACTCTCAAATACCTGAAGTGGCTGAGCAAACCTATCGTGCCCACGGTCGGTCCGCCATCCGCGCGCGCGGTCGTCGTCCATTCCGGCCCGATCAAACACAAGCGCACGCCCTCGCTCTGGAACGGCTTTGCCGGACAGGTCGAAGTGATGAGCCTCGATCCGGGCACGGCCCATGACGCGCGCGCCGCCGCCGCTGAGCGTCCGGCCGGATTTGTGGTCCTTCACTTGCGGACCGACCGCTTGGACGGGCTCGGTGAGACCAGCGCGGAGATCCCGGCGCATGTACGGGAATTTGTGACCGGTCCCCAGGCTCGTAAGGGTCCCGCCGTGCCCGTGATCATCAATGTCCCGAACCGCGCGACGGCGGGCGTCCTTAAAAAGCTCGAGCTCTGGAAGTCCCGGGGGCTGATCACCGGATATGTCATGCTCGGCGACGGTCTGAGCATCGGCGACTATCTCGATCTCGCCTGGCTTGCGGCCGCCTATCCCGACCGTACCTGGACCCGGCTCGGCCGCCCGATCCCGGGCGGCTGGTCGCTTCGCTCGCGTTCCGCAGGCGCCGAGCTTAATGCTTCTTACGCCCGCGTGGACACCAGCTGGATGAGCTGGTCCCGTTCCCACTACGATCTCACGATTGAGATCACGCCGGCTCCCGAGCCGGCGTCGGACGGGACCGCCGCTATCGCTCAGGTCCCCGAAAAAATCGTCCTCAAGACCGCGCGGGAAGAGGACCTCGAGCTCGTCCCGTCCGGGGACGGCGGACATCGGCTGATCGTGCATCGTCTTGCGGAATACGTCCCGCTCGCCCCTGTCGCCGACCGGCTCGCGACTTTTGGTGTGCGGGTCGAGCGGGCCGCCGGATCCCGGATGTCCCGGTGGTTCTCGATCGACCGCTTGAGATGGGAGGGCCCCGTATCTTTGCCGCTGGGTCTGGGCTACCGGATGATCTTGCGGGACGAGATGGATGAGTGGGGGCCGTTCGTTTCGGTCGAGGTCCACGGGCTCGTCGGTCAGGTCCTGATCAGCCGGAGATGGTCCGATAGGGGAGGTGCTGATAAGTCGGTCAAGCGGTCCGGTTTTATATTGCCCAGGCCTGTTCGTTTCGGCGGGGGCGAAGAGCCGGTCTGGGTGGACATCCGGTTCCTGGGCCATATCCGCCTTTCGTTCGAGGTCCGGATCACACATTTCGAAGTCGCGGTGCACCGGATCCGGACTCCGCGGGAAACCGGCGCGCGGATGGCGGGCAATGCTGTGCACGAACCGGACGCTCGTCAGTTGTCCCTGGACCTGAGCGGTGTGATGAGCGGTCCTGAATTGAGCCGTCGCTATGCCGAACACGTGGTTCATCTGACGTCCGTCCTGGGCGTCTCGCCGATCGAGGCTTTGTCGCAGGCAGGCGCGGAGGCGCACGATGCGCTGTTGACCCGGACGGTCGGCCGGACGACCTTTTTGCGGGGGCTTCAGTGGTTCGGTCCGCTGGGCGTTTACCTTCCCAGATTTGAGGTGCCCTTCAGTGAGTTCACGGCCATCTTTGATGGTGGGCGCGAGCGGGTTCACATACCCCCGCACGAATGGATCGTTAACAGCCTCACATCGGAGCTGCGAGACCATGGAAAAATGACGATGGGACGGCCTTATGTTCTGGTCATCGGAGGCCGATCAGGAAGCGGAAAGAGCACGCTCGCGCATGACGTGAAAAAGGAAGCGGCTGATCATGGGATCAACGCGGTCGTGGTCTCGATGGACGATTTTCTATTGGATAGGAATACGAGGATCCAACGGGGCCTGAGAGGCCAGAGTTCTTTCGATGAAGAGGCGATCGTGCGGGTGTTCGACAGGATCGGCGCAGGGCAGAGCACACGC
>CAZHID010000059.1:0-10054 GCA_964532445.1 uncultured Planctomycetia bacterium
GAAATTCGACCCCCCCGCCCCGGGCACACGAACCTACTTTTTGTTCAGCAGATCTTTGAGCTCGCCCATGAATTGGTTGATGTCCTTGAACGACCGGTACACCGAAGCGAACCGGACGTAGGCCACCTCGTCGAGCTTGTGGATCTTTTCCATGACCAGCTCGCCCACCGCCTGCACGGGGATCTCTTTTTCGTATTTTTTCTGCAGTTCCCGCTCGACGCGGTCGACGAGGTCCTCGACCTGCTGGAGGCTCACGGGACGCTTTTCGCAAGCCTTGAGGATGCCGGAGATGACCTTGTTGCGGTCGAAGGACTCGCGGCGGCCGTCGCGTTTGACGACCATCATGGAGATCTCTTCGTGGGGGCAGAGTTCCGGGTACAGCGGGTACTTGGAGACGAGCTGCTCGACTTCCGCCTTCACCTGCTCGATGACGGCCGCGTCCTGCGGCGCGGCGAGGACGCGCGCGATCCAGCCGGCGATGAGCTTCATGTCGTCCTGCTTCATGCCGCGGGTCGTGACGGCCGGAGTGCCGAGGCGGATGCCCGAGGTCACGAACGGCGAGTTCTTGTCGAACGGAATGGTGTTCTTGTTGACCGTGATGCGCGCGTGGTCGAGCGCGGCGGAGGCTTCCTTGCCGGTCGTCCCCTTCACGGTCACGTCCACAAGCATCAGGTGGTTGTCGGTGCCGCCCGACACGATCCGGAAACCGTGCGACTTCATCGCCTCGGCCAGGACCTTGGCGTTCTCAACGACCTGGCGCTGGTACTGCTTGAAGTCGTCGGTCATCGCCTCTTTGAGCGCGACGGCCTTGGCCGCGATGATGTGCTCGAGAGGGCCGCCTTGGCCGCCCGGGAACACCTCAGCGTCGACCGCCTTGGCGAATTCCTTCTTGCACAGGATGAGGCCGGCACGGGGTCCGCGCAGCGTCTTGTGGGTCGTCGTTGGCACGATATCGGCGTTGGGCACGGGGCTGGGATGCACCCGGGCGGCCACGAGACCGGCGATGTGGGCCATGTCTACAATGAGCTTCGCGCCGACCTTGTCGGCGATGGCGCGGAATCGCGGGAAGTCGATCGTGCGGGGGTAGGCCGACGCTCCGACCAGGATCATCTTGGGTTTGTGTTCGACGGCCAAAGCCTCGACCTGGTCGTAGTCGATCCGCTCGTCCTTCTCACTCACGCCGTACGGGACGATGTTGAAGAGCTTGCCCGAGAAGTTCATCGGATGCCCGTGCGTCAGATGCCCGCCGTGGGACAGGTTCATGCCGAGGACCGTATCGCCCGGCTTGATCAGCGCGAAATAGGCCGCCATGTTCGCCTGGGAGCCGGAGTGCGGCTGGACGTTCGCGTGCTCGGCGCCGAAGAGTTTCATCGCGCGGTCGATCGCGAGCTGTTCGATCACGTCGACGTTCTCGCACCCGCCGTACCAGCGGCGGCCGGGATAGCCTTCCGCGTACTTGTTCGTGAGGACCGTGCCGGCCGCTTCCATCACGGCGAGGCTGGTGAAGTTCTCGCTCGCGATGAGCTCGATGTTCTCGTGCTGGCGGCGCTGCTCGCGGCAGATCGCGTCATAGATGTCGGGGTCCTGGGCCTTGAGTGTGTTCACTTTGACTCCTGTTCTTCGTGCATCTGACCGTTCTCGATCAGGGTGATCTTGTCGACGCGGCGCGCGTGACGCCCGCCTTCAAAAGGGGTTGCCAGCCACGCGCGGACGATGGTCTCCATCGGCTCGAGCGCTTCCATCGACGAAAGGACAAGGACATTCGCGTCATTGTGTTCGCGGCTCAGCTTCGCGGTCGAGCTCTTATGGCAAAGGCCCGCACGCACGCCGTCCACTTTATTGGCCGCGATCGCCATGCCGATGCCGCTCATGCAGATCAGCACGCCGCGGTCCGCCTGGCCGTGCGACACGCGCGAGGCGACGCGGAACGCCGGGTCCGGGTAGTCGCAGGCTTCAGGGCTGTTCGTGCCGCAATCGATCACCTCGTGTCCGTCCGCCTTGAGCGCGGCGCCGAGCTTGGACTTGGCCTCGAATCCCCGATGGTCCGTGCCGATCGCGATCCTCATGACTTGTTCCCCTTTGCCGTTAGGATCAGGTCCACCAGGTTCCGCACGCAGTCGCGGATCACCGTATAGGTGTTCTGATAAAAGTGCTGGTTCATCCCGATCGGGTCCGGGATCCCCTGGACAAAATACTCCCGGTTCGCGCCGGTGTAGAACTCGCTGAGCAGGTAGATCTTGGCCGCGGCTTCCGGAAAGTGCTGTTTGAGATGGGTCGCGTGCTGTTCCGTGAGCGCGAGGATCATGTCGGCGCTTTCCATCGTCTCCTCATGGACCATGCGGCTGGAGTGGGCGCGCGCATCGATCCCGTCCTGCTTGAGGACCTGCAGGGTCTCGAAGCTCGCGCCGGACCCGTGGGCCGCGGCCACGCCGGCGGAATGCGTCCGGACCTGGAGCCCTTTCTCGGCCGCGATCTTGCGGAAGAGGTACTCGGCCATCACGCTCCGGCAGCTGTTCCCTGTGCAGACGAACAGCGTTTCGCGGACCGTGGAAGGCAGAGTGGGTTTAGACATCGACTTTGGTGTCGAGGATCTCGAGGCGCATTTTTTCGCGGAAGGCTTCGAGCTTCGCGGCGAGGGCCTTGTCCTTGAGCGCCATGATGCGGATCGACAGGAGTCCCGCGTTCTTGGAGCCAAGGGAGCCGATTCCGACGGTCGCCACCGGGATGCCGGGGGGCATCTGGACGGTCGACAGCAGCGAATCGAGGCCCTTGAGGCTCTTGGATTCGACGGGGATGCCGATCACCGGCAGGAGCGTGTGCGCCGCGCAGACGCCCGCGAGGTGCGCCGCGCCGCCGGCGGCCGCGATGACCACTTCGGCTCCGCGGGATTCGGCCTCGGCGAGGTATTTGACGGTCTCGTTGGGCGTCCGGTGAGCCGAGAGAACTCGCGCCTCGTAAGCGACGCCGAAGTCCTTGAAGACCTGGCCGCAGGGTTTGAGCTGCTCGGCGTCGTTGGCCGAGCCCATGAGGATGACCGCGCGTAAGGGTGATTTGCTCATATTATTTTCCTTTCGTAGAGAGTGGTTGGAGTGCCCGGTGCGCGATGTCGCGCCGGAACTGCATGCCTTCAAAACGGATCCGCCCGACGCCCCAGTAGGCGCGGTCGACAGCGGCGGCGACATCGGCCCCGAGCGCCGTGACCGCGAGAACGCGGCCGCCTGAGACGATGACCTTGCCGACCTGGGCTTCAGTGCCCGCGTGAAACACGTGGATCCCGGCGGGCCAACCGGACCCGAGCACCTCGATCAAGTCGCCCTTTTTGGGTGTTCCGGGGTAGCCGGCCGCGGCCAGCACGACCGTCACGGCCATTTCCGGGGACCACGTCAACTTCAGGTCCTTGAGCTTGCCGTCCACACAGGCCTCGGCGACGTCGACCAGGTCCGTCGTCAGCCTCGGCAGGACCGCCTGGGCTTCAGGATCGCCGAAACGAACGTTGAATTCGAGCACGTACATGCCCTTCGCCGTGATCATGAGTCCCGCGTAGAGGAACCCGACGAACGGATGTCCCTGGGCTTTTAATTCTTTGAGGACCGGCTTGAAGATCCGGTCCAGCGCTTCCTGTTCCACCCGGGCCGTCACGACCGGGGCCGGTGAATATGCTCCCATGCCGCCGGTGTTGGGGCCCTGGTCCCCGTCAAAGATCCGCTTGTGGTCCTGGCTCGAGGCCAGGCAGACAGCCGTTTCGCCGTCGCAGACCGCGATCAGCGATGCTTCCTCACCGTCGAGAAATTCCTCGATCAGGATCTTGGAACCGGCGTCGCCGAACACGCGGTCGACCATGGCTTCCCGCACGGCCTGCTCGGCCTCGGCGAACGTCGCGGCGATCGTCACGCCCTTCCCCGCGGCCAGGCCGTCAGCCTTGATCACGACGGGGTAGGCGGACTTGCGAAGGTATTCGACGGCGGGCGCGGCGGACGTGAATTCTTCCGACGCGGCGGTGGGAATGCCGAGCTTGCGCATGAGGCGCTTCGAAAAAACCTTGCTTCCTTCGAGCTGGGCGCAGTACTGGTCGGGTCCGAAAACCTTGAGGCCCTTGGCTTTGAACGCGTCGACGATGCCGGCGGTGAGAGGGGCCTCGGGGCCCACGATCGTGAGACCGATCGATTCCTTGCGGGCGAAGTCGGCCAGGCCGGCGATGTCCGTCGCGGCGATCGGGACGCAGACCGCGTCCGCCGCGATGCCCGCGTTGCCGGGCGCGCAGAACACTTTTTCCACCCGCGGGCTTTGGGCGGCCTTCCAGGCGAGGACGTGTTCGCGTCCGCCGGATCCGACCACCAGGACTTTGATGCGGGTTTGGGCCATGCGGCTTCTTGGGACCTTCGCTTGACGGACTAGTGGATCTTGACGCCCGAACCGCGGACGACTTCGCCGATCACGGACGCTTCGACGCCGCTCTTGTTCAGGCTGGCGAGCGTCTTGCGCGCGTCCCTGGCTTCGACCACGATCACGTAGCCGATGCCCATGTTGAACGTGCGGTACATTTCCTTGAAAGGGGCCTTCGACTTTTCGGAAAGCCACTTGAAAACGGTCGGGACCTTCCAGCTGCCGGCGTGGATGGACGCGCCGGTCCCCTTCGCGAGGACGCGCGGGATGTTGTCGTAGAAGCCGCCGCCGGTGATATGCGCCATGGCCTTGACCTTGACGCGCTTCAAGAGCTCGAGCACCGGCTTCACGTAGAGACGGGTGGGGCGGATGATCTCGTCGGCGTGCTCCTTGAGGAATGCGTCGTCGAACACGCGCCGCACCATCGAAAAGCCGTTCGCGTGGATGCCGTTGGACGCGCAGCCGATGATCACGTCGCCCGGCCGCACGCGCTTGCCGGTGATCTCCTTGCCCTGTTCCACCACGCCGACGACGAAGCCGGCCAGGTCGAAGTCGCCCGGGGCGTAGACGCCCGGCATCTCGGCCGTTTCGCCGCCGATCAGCGCGCAGCCGGATTCCTTGCAGGCATCAGCGATACCCTGCATCACGGGTTTCATGAGCGCGAGGTCGATCTTGCCGACCGCGAAATAATCGAGGAAGAAGAGGGGTTCCGCGCCGCAGGTCACGATGTCGTTGACGTTCATCGCGACGAGGTCCACACCGAGAACTTCGGGCTTGCCGACGAGCTTGGCGGCGACGAGCTTCGTGCCGACGCCGTCGGTCGAGCTCACCAGGATGGGTTTCTTGTACTTGGTCAGCGGCAGCCGGAAAAGCGCTCCGAAGCCGCCGATGCCGCCCAGAACTTCAGGCCGGCGCGTCGCCTTGACGATGGGCTTGATCTCTTCGACGAAACGGTTGGCGAGGTCGACGTCGACCCCGCTTTTCTTGTACGTGATGACGCTGGAGGAACGGCTCATGGACATCCTTTCTCGGCGAAATATTTGTTGGGCTGACCGAACGGCACGGGGTACTCGCCGGTCCAGCAGGCGGTGCAGTAGTTCTTCTTGGGCAGGCTCACGCTCTGGAGCATCCCCTCAAGCGAAAGGTAGCCGATCGAATCGCAGTTCATGTACTTGCGGATGTCCTCCATCGTCTTGCCGTTGGCGATGAGCTCGCCCTTGGTCGGAAAGTCGATGCCGTACGCGCACGGGTAAAGGTGCGGCGGACAGCTGATCCGCAGATGGACTTCCTTGGCCCCCGCTTCGCGCAGGTTCTTGATGCGCAGACGGGACGTCGTGCCGCGGACGATCGAATCGTCCACGACGATGACGCGTTTGCCGGCGAGGACGCCCCGGAGGAGGTTGAACTTGATCTTCACCTTGAAGTCGCGTTCGCCTTGCAAGGGCTGGATGAACGTGCGGCCGACGTAATGGTTGCGGATGATGCCGACCTCGAACGGGATGCCGGACTCCTGGGAATAACCGATCGCGGCGGAGTTGCCCGAGTCGGGGACCGGGATCACCATGTCCGCGTCGACCGGGAATTCCTTGGCGAGCTGCCGGCCGAAACGCTTACGCGCTTCGTGGACGACCTCGCCGAAGATCATCGAGTCGGGACGCGCGAAATAAACATGCTCGAAGATGCAGTGGGCGCGCTTTTCCTGCCGATTGTAGATGACCGACCTCAAGCCGTCCTTGTCGGCGATCACGAGCTCGCCCGGTTCGACCTCGCGCAGGGGCTTGGCATCCACCAGGTCCAGCGCGCAGGTCTCGGAGGCGAACACGTAGGCGCCGGCCGCGGTCTGACCGATCCACAGGGGCCGGAAGCCGTGCGGATCGCGCGCGGCGGCGACATATTCGGGCGTGATGAACACGACGCTGAACGCGCCTTCGATCTTGCCCAGAGCATAAAGGATCCCCTCTTCGGAATTCTTGAGCACCGGCTTGGCCATCAGGTGGATGATGATCTCGCTGTCCGTCGTCGTCTGGAAGATCGCGCCGTACGCCTCTAGCGTCGAGCGCAGGATCTCGGCGTTGGTGATGTTGCCGTTGTGGGCGACGGCGACCTGTCCCTTGGAGTAATCGACGTGGATGGGCTGGGCGTTCTTGAGACTTGATGAACCGGTGGTCGAGTAACGCACGTGGCCGATAGCCATGTGGCCTTTGAACTTCGCCAGCACTTCCGGCGCGATCACGTCCTGCACCTGGCCCATGCCGCGGTGGATGATCATGTCCTTGCCGTCGCACGAGACGATGCCGGCCGATTCCTCGCCGCGGTGCTGGAGCGCGTACAGACCGAGGTAGGTCTTATAGGCGGCTTGAACGTCGCCAAAAATACCGAATACGCCGCACTTGTCTTTCAGTTCATCTGCCATAAAACCCCTTTATAGAAAAACCATACTTCCGACCCGGAAACGCTCAAAAAAACTTACGCGCTCATCCTGCGGCGGATCGCATTGCCCCAAGTCTCGCGCAAAACTTCCACCGGAACGTCGATCAATCTGTTGATCTTCATACGCGTACCGCCGACCCTGCCGATCAGCTGCCAGGCCAGTCCGTGCTTCTTGATCACGGCTTCCAGCGCTGCCAAGTGCTTGGGGTCGCAGGACAGGATCGCCCGGGACTGGCTCTCGCCGAACAACAAAGCTTCGTTCGAAAGTCCGTCCGCCTTCACGGCGGCGTCGGCGCCCAACCGCAGACGATCATCGGACATCGTGCACTCCGCCAATCCCGCGGCGAATCCGCCTTCGGACAGGTCATGCGCCGAACGCACGAGCCCCGCCGCGGTCGCTTCTAGCAGTGTCCGGTTGAACGCGGCCGCTTCGTCAAGATCGAGGCGCGGAGGGATGCCGTCCTTGAGCTTGTGGATCGTTTTGAGGAATTCGGTCCCGCCGAGCTCTTCGCGGGTGGTCCCGAGGAGGAGGATGGCATCCCCTTCCTTCTGGAACGCGCTGGGGACCGGGTCGCGGCCCTCGAGCAGGCCCATGATGCCGATCGTCGGCGTGGGATCGATCGCGCCCTTGGGGCTCTCGTTATAAAAAGAAACGTTCCCGCCCGACACCGGCGTGTCGAACTTGAGGCACGCGTCGCGGATACCCTCGATGGACTTGCGGAACGTCCAGAAAACTTCCGGCTTCATCGGGTTGCCGAAGTTCAAATTGTCCGTGACGGACAACGGGGTCGCGCCGGAGCAGACGATGTTGCGCGCGGATTCGGCGACCGCGATCTTGCCGCCCTCGTACGGGTCGAGGTAGCAGTAGGTCGCGTTGCAGTCGACCGACATCGCGATGCGCTTTTCGGTCCCCTTGATCCGGATCACCGAGGCGTCCGAACCGGGCAGCTGCACGGTCGCGGTGCCGACCATGTGATCGTACTGGTGATAGATCCATTCCTTGGACGCGACGGTCGGAGAATCAAGGATCTTGAGCAGGGCCGCGTTCAGATCGCCCGTGGGCGGCAGGTCCGCGACGCGGATGGGCTTCAGAGCATCGAGGTACGCGGGACGTTTTTCTTCGCGGATGTAGAGCGGCGCGTCCTCGGCCAGCTGTTTGGCGGGCGCGTCGACGACGATCTTGCCGTTTTCCTTGACAACCATTTGTCCGGTGTCGGTCACAAAGCCGATCTCGGCCGCGTGGAGGTCCCACTTTTCAAAAATATCCTTCGCGACGTGCTCCTTGCCCTTCTTCACGATGACGAGCATGCGCTCCTGCGACTCGGACAGCAGGATCTCGTACGGCGTCATGCCCGTCTCGCGCTGAGGAACCAGCGCGACGTCGATCTCGATGCCGGAGTTGCCGCGCGAGGCGGTCTCGCAGGTCGAGCAGGTCAGTCCCGCGGCGCCCATGTCCTGGATGCCGACGACGGCGTCGGTCTGGAGGAGCTCAAGCACGGCCTCGAGCAGGAGTTTTTCCATGAACGGATCGCCGACCTGGACGGCGGGACGGTCCTTGTACGAATCCTCGCTGATCTCCTTGGACGCGAAGCTCGCGCCGCCGATACCGTCGCGGCCGGTCGCCGCGCCGAGATAAAAAACGGGGTTCCCCGCGCCGGTCGCCTTGCCGCGCGCGATGTCCTTGGTGCGCATGATGCCGAGCGCGAGCGCGTTCACGAGCGGATTGCCTTCATAAGAATCGTCGAAGTAGACCTCGCCGCCGATGGTCGGAACGCCGATGCAATTGCCGTAGTGGCTGATACCGGCGACGACGCCCTTCATGAGATGGCGGTTCTGGGGCTTGTCGAGCGTGCCGAAGCGCAGCGAATTCATGACCAGCACCGGACGCGCGCCCATCGTGAAGATGTCGCGCAGGATGCCGCCCACGCCCGTCGCGGCGCCCTGGAACGGCTCGATCGCGCTCGGGTGATTGTGCGACTCGATCTTGAACGAAACGCACCATCCGTCACCGATGTCGATGACGCCCGCGTTCTCCTCACCCGCGCCGATGAGGACGCGCTGACCGTGTTTGGGAAAAAGTTTGAGGACGTTGCGGGAGTTCTTGTACGAGCAGTGCTCGGAGTACATGACACTGAACACGCCGAGCTCGTTGATGTTGGGCTCGCGCTTGAGCACACCCTTGATGCGGTCATACTCGCCCGGCGTGAGGCCGAGCTTCGAAATAACGTCGGGAGAGATCGGGGTTTCTTGGACCTGTGTCATCAGCTTAAGGACTCCACGATAGAAAGGAACATGTTTTGGCCGTCGGTGCCGCCGAGGGCTTTTTCGGACGCCCGTTCGGGGTGCGGCATCAGACCGAAGACGTTGCGCTTCTCATTGCAAATGCCGGCGATGTTCTTGAGCGAGCCGTTCGGGTTCGCGGCGTCGGTCGCGGCGCCCTTTTCGTCCACGTAGCGGACGATGACCTGGCGGTTGTCCTCGAGACGCTTGATGGTGTCGGGCTCGGCGAAGTAATTCCCCTCACCGTGCGCGATCGGGACGCGGATCACCTGACCTTGCGAATATTTTTTGGTGAAAACGGTCGAGGTGTTCTCGACCTTGAGGTTCACGGTCCGACACTCGAACAAGAGCGACCGGTTGCGCAGCATCGCGCCGGGCAGAAGCCCTGACTCGAGCAGGATCTGGAAGCCGTTGCAGATGCCGATAACGGGCTTGCCCGCGTTGGCGAACCGCACGACGTCCTTCATGACGGGAGAAAAGCGCGCGATCGCGCCCGTGCGCAGGTAATCGCCGTAGCTGAACCCGCCCGGCAGACAGACCGCGTCGACATCCCCGACGGACGCTTCCTTGTGCCAGATCTTTTTCACGTCACAGCCGATCACGTCGCGCAGGACGTACACGCAGTCCTCGTCACAGTTGGACCCGGGGAAAGCGACGACGCCGAACTTGATTTTTTTACTCATGAGAAGCTTGATATTCCCGAATTACTGGACGATCTCGTACCGATAATCTTCGATCACGGTGTTGGCGAGGAGCTTTTCGCACATGTCCTTGATCTCCTTGTCGCCGGCGGGCTTGGCGGCGTCGAGCGTGAGCTCGATCATCTTGCCGACGCGCACGTCCGAAACGCCCGGGACGTTCATGTGGTCGAGCGCCTGCTTGACCGCGACGCCCTGGGGATCGAGGACCGATTTTTTCAATGTCACAAAAATCTAATTTAGAAATAATTACAGACGCTTTT
>CAZHID010000060.1:0-9261 GCA_964532445.1 uncultured Planctomycetia bacterium
AGTCCCGAGACCGACGCCGCCGCGCCGGCTGATGAAGATCCTAAACTGAAGGAAGTCTTCGATCAGGTCGAGAACGTCGTGGACGCGCCCAAGAAACCCTCGGAACCCGTAACTCTCGAGACGATCCGCCGCCGCGACAACCAGGTCCGCCGCGCGATCGACATCCTCAAGGCCCTCAAGATCTATGGCACGGCGAAGCCGCAAGTTTAAGGGCGTTCCGGACAAGTGGCGCAAGTGGCTCTTCGCGCTGCTTTTTTTGGCGGGAGGTCTCATTCTCGGCATCCAGCTGGGTAACTGGACCGCGCCCAAAAAAGCCCAGCCGACCACGCGGGCCGTCACCTTCAAGACCCCGGCCTCCGCCCAAAAGCAATCCACCGCCAAACCCGCGGCCGCCGCGGTGAAAAAAACCTCCGCCTCGGTCGTCCGCGAAAAAGCCGCCGAACGGTATGACGCGCCGGCGAACATCCCGGCGCTGCCGGCCCGCGCCCGGACGACCTCCGCGCCGAAGGTCGCGATCGTTCTCGATGACTGGGGCTACAACCTGAAGGCTCTCAACGCGGTGCTTCAGATCCGCGAGCCGTTGACGCTGGCCGTTCTGCCCAATCTGCCCTATTCCACCGAGGTCGCCCGCAAGGCCCACGCCGCCGGGCACGAGATCATCCTCCATATGCCGATGGAGCCGCTCAATGACGTGCCGCTGGAGGAGGGGACCATCCTCACCTCCATGGCCCCGGCCGAGATCAGAAGTCTGCTTTCGGACGCCCTGGCCGGCATCCCGCACGCGCGGGGCGTTAACAATCACATGGGTTCCAAGGTCACGCAGGACCGCCGGACGCTCGACATCGTGATGCGGGAGCTCGCAGCACGCAAACTTTTTTTCCTGAACAGCATGACCTCCGGCAGCGCGGCGGGACGCGAAACGGCCGGCGAGGTCGGCATCGCCTACGCCGAGCGGGATATCTTCATCGACAACGAGCGGACGGAGGCCGCGGTCATCGCCAAGCTGCAGGAGCTCAAGGCCGCCGCTGTCCGTCAGGGGAGCGCCATCGGCATCGGCCACGACGAGCCGGTGACGCTGAGCGCCATCCAGAAGGTCCTCCCGTCCTGGAAGGCCGAGGGGATCGAAGTCATCCGTCTCTCGGACCTGATCCGCCACTACTCCGAAGGCAGCTGAAGCCCGGCCGAACGATGATCACGCTGGGTATCGAAACCTCCTGCGACGAGACGGCGGTGGCGGTCGTCCAGGGATCCAAGGTCCTGGCCGAGACACTCGCCTCCAGCATGGACCTGCACGCGCCGTACGGCGGCGTGGTGCCCGAGATCGCTTCGCGCGCTCACACCGAGGCGCTCGTGCCGCTCATCGACGCGGCGCTCAAACGCGCCAAAGTCCCTCTCAAAAAGATCGATCTCATCGCGGTCACCGGCGGCCCCGGCCTCCTGGGTTCCGTGCTGGTCGGCGTCTCAGCGGCCAAGGCGCTCGCGCTCGCGCTCCGCAAACCCGTCGCTTACGTCGATCACGTCCTCGCGCACGCGTACGCCGGCGCGTGGTCCCCGGTGTCCAAGCGCGGACCCAAATATCCTTTTGTAGCTTTGGTCGTCTCGGGCGGCCACACGATCCTTATCCACTGGAGATCCGCCGGGCATATCGAGCTCATCGGCAAGACGATGGACGACGCCGCCGGTGAAGCGTTCGACAAGGTCGGCAAAATGCTCGGGCTCGGCTATCCGGGCGGGCCGGTCATCGACCGCATCTCGAAAAGCGCCGATCCGGCCGCGTTCGATTTTCCACGCTCGCAGATGAAGGAAAAGCATTACGACTTCAGCTTCAGCGGCATCAAGACCTCCGTGTTCTACAAGGTCTCCGCGCTCGAAAAGCAGGGTCCGCTCTCGGACGCGGTCAAAGCCTCGGTCGCTTCGAGCTTCCAGGAAGCGGTCTGCGAGGTCCTCACGGCGAAGGCCGCGCGCGCCTGCGCCGAGTTCGGCGTGAAGCGGCTCATTGTCGGCGGCGGCGTCAGCGCCAACACGCGGCTGCAGGCGATGCTCAAGGACGCCGCGCGGCGCGGCAAGTTCGAGGCCGTGTTCCCGGGGAACAAGCTCTCGGTCGATAACGCCGTCATGATCGCGGCCTTGGGGCAGGAGATGGCCCGGGCAGGGGCATCCCGGCTGGGGAAGCCCGAGCGGGGGTCCCGGAGCCTGTATTTTGAGCCTTACGCGGACTTTTTTGGCCGGCGATTTTTTTATACCCATAAGCGGAAGGGTGGGCTAGAATAGCCCTTGTTACTGAGCGGCCCTTTTGGGGGCCGGATCACCGCGCCCAGCGGTCAGATCGTCCTGAAATTTGGTTCTGCGTCATATTGAATACTCGCCCGAACCTGTCCCGCGGCCGATCGCGGCCGGAAGGAGTCAGCGATGTTTTTCGGAAAGAACCGCCGGACGAACCCGATCCCCGCCGAACCGGCGAGGGAAAAAATCCTGGAAATCGAAGCCGCCACGCAAGGCGCCCTGACCTTCAAAGACCCCGTCAATATCCTCATCAGCGGACATTTTGAGGGGTCTCTCGAAGCGGCGGGAACGCTCACCGTAGGTGAAAAGTCCCAGGTCCGCGCGCAGCTGCGCAGCGACCGGGTGATCGTGCTGGGGGAGATGGTGGGCGACGTGACCGCGGTCGAATCGCTTAAATTAGCGGCCGGCGGCAGGCTCATCGGCGATGTCCGCACCCCGTGCCTCATCGTCGAGCCCGGCGCTGTGCTCCAGGGCGAGGTGATCATGATCGCGTCCGTGGCTTCGAACACGATCGAGTCGCGCCTGGTGATGCCGGCGGAACTTTGGGACGCCGACCAATTGGCGGCGTACCTGTCGGTCGAACGGTCGCTTATCTTCGAATGGGCGGACTCCGGACGTCTTCCGGGCATCAAGGATTCGAACGGCTGGCATTTTGATAAGAGGAAGGTGGACGAGTGGGTCACGAGCGGCAGGATCGGCTGACGGACGAGAGCTTCATAACGCTGAAAGACGCGTCCGAGATCCTTGACCTCCCCGAAAACGAGGTCGAGAACCTGATCAACCATCACAAATTGACGGCGTATCAGCTCGGCGACCAGGTCATCCGGCTGCGCCGCGACCAGGTCTGGGAGTTCCAATCCAAGTCGCGCATCTCCGCGGAGCTCTTCCCGGACGACCGCCGCAAGCACCTGAACGCGCCGGCGATGGTCCGGCCGAACGTGATCGAGCGGACCCTGGACTTTTTGTACTTCAACGATTTTTATATCATCTGTTTCGCGGCGATCGGCGTTCTGCTGTACCTGATCCTCTCGTCGCAGTGATCCCGCGCCGGTCGTTGGACCGGCCTTCAACCTGAACCTCCCTTAAGCCAGAACCAAATCCCTTCAAAACAACGGACCTGATGAACTCGAGCCACAAATGGTTTTTTATCTCCTAGACGGCACCGCGATCTGCTACCGCGCCTATTACGCGTATGCCACCAAAAATCTCCACAATTCCAAGGGTCTGCCGACGAACGTGCCGTACGGCTTCCTGCTCGTCCTTAAGAAGCTTCTCGCGGACAATAAGCCCGACGGCATCATGGTCGCCTTCGACGTCAAAGGGCCGACGTTCCGCCACGAGAAGCTCGACACCTACAAAGCCAACCGCAAGCCCACACCGGACGACCTCATCGCCCAGATCCCCTACGTCAAACGCATCGTCGAGGCGCACCGCATCCCGGTCGTCGAGAAGCAGGGGTATGAGGCCGACGACGTGATGGGCACGCTCGCGCACGACCTGCGCAAGAAGGGTCATGAGGTCGTGATCGTGACCAGCGACAAGGACATCTGCCAGCTCGTCGGCGACCAGATCCGCGTCATGGACCCGGCCAAGGAGTACGCGCTGCTCGGCCCGATCGAGGTCCGCGAGAAGCTCGGTGTCGCTCCGGACCAGGTGATCGATTACCTCGCGATGGTCGGCGACGCGTCCGACAACATCCCCGGCGTTCCCGGCATCGGCCCCAAGACGGCGGTTGAGCTGATCCAGGAATTCAAAACGCTCGACGGCGTCTACCGCAACCTCGACAAGGTGAAGGGGGAGTCCAAGAAGCGGGCGCTCCAGGAGAACGAGCCGGTCGCGCGGCTGGCCCGGGAACTGGCCACGATCGACTGCGACGTGCCGCTGCACATTTCCATCGATGACATGAAGCGCCGCGACCCCGACCCGGAAGCGCTCAAGGAGATCTACAAGGAGCTCGAGTTCAAGTCCTTTCTCAAGGAGCTCCCGCACCCGGTCGTCCAGGACTCCGCGGATAAAAAATACCATCTCGTGACCTCGGCCAAGGACTGGAAGGCCCTGCTCGCTCAGCTCAAGAAGACCAGCCGGTTCAGCCTCGACTTCGAGACGACCGGCATCGACGCGATGACGGCGAAGCCCGTCGGTCTCTCCTTTTCCTTCCAGTCGCACGAGGCGTACTTCGTGCTTTTTGACATCCACACATCGGGCCGCAGCGAGCTCGCGGCCGCGGACGTCCTGAAGGACCTGAAGCCCCTGCTTGAAGATCCGGCCGTGAAGAAGATCGGCCAGAACATCAAATACGAGATGATGGTGCTCAAGGCCCAGGGCGTCGAGCTCGAGGGGGCGGCGTTCGACACGATGGTGGCTTCGTACCTTTTGAACCCGTCCAAGTCCAACCACAACCTGAGCGAGCTCGCACAGGAACATCTGGACGAGCGGCTGGTCGAGATCGAGAGCCTGATCGGCACCGGCAAGAAGCAGATCACGATGGCGGAAGCCGACGTCGATCAGCTCTACCGCTACGGGTGCCAGGACGCGGACGTGACCTGGCGGCTGGCGGGGATCCTCGAGCCCAAGATCCGGGAGTCGGAGATGACCGACCTCCTCGAAAAGATCGAGATGCCGCTCGTGCGCGTGCTCTGTGATATGGAAACGGCCGGCATCGCGGTGGACGTGAAGTTCCTGAACGAGTTCTCCGCGCGGATGGAGAAGGAGATCGACGCGCTGACACGCAAGATCCACAAGCTGGCCGGCGGCGAGTTCAACATCAATTCGCCCAAACAGCTCGGCGAGATCCTTTTTGAAAAGCTCAAGCTCCCGCACACGCGCAAGACGAAGACCGGCTACACGACCGATGCCGGCGCGCTCGAGGAACTGGCATCGATGCACGAACTGCCGGCGCAGGTCCTCGATTACCGTGAGCTCGCGAAGCTCAAGTCCACCTACGTGGACCCGCTGCCCGAGATGCGCAACCCGGACGATCACCGGATCCACACCTCTTACAATCAGACCGTCGCCGCGACGGGCCGCCTGTCGTCGAGCGATCCCAATCTGCAGAACATCCCGATCCGCACCGAGGAGGGCCGCGAGGTCCGCCGCGCGTTCGTCGCTCCGAAGGGATCGCTCCTGTTGTCGGCTGACTACTCGCAGATCGAGCTCCGCATCCTGGCGCACCTGTCCGGCGACCCCAATCTGACGAAGGCGTTCGCCGAGAACCAGGACGTTCACGCGTTCACGGCGAGCCTGGTGTTCGGTGTGGACCTCGCCGACGTGACGTCCCAGATGCGTGACCAGGCCAAGACCGTCAACTTCGGCGTCCTCTACGGCATGGGGCCGTTCGGCCTCGCGCGGTCGCTCAAGATCACCCAGGAAGCCGCGCGCGACTTCATCAAGGCTTATTTCGAGCGCTACCCCAAGATCAAATCCTTCATGGACGACACGCTCGAGTCCGCGCGCAAGAAGGGCTATGTCGAGACATTGCTCAAGCGCCGCCGTTACATCCCGGACATCGAGTCCAAGGACATGCGCATGCGGCAGTTCGCCGAGCGCACCGCCATCAACGCGCCCGTGCAGGGGACCGCCAGCGACCTCATCAAGATCGCGATGGTTTCGATCCACGAGCGCCTGGCCTCGAAGCAGGCTCCTGAGGGCGCGAGGATGCTGCTGCAGGTCCACGACGACCTCGTGTTCGAAGTGCCCGAAAAGAGCCTCGCGGCCACGGCCGAGCTCGTCCGGGAAGAGATGGAAAAAGCCATCGCCTTGAGCGTGCCCGTGCTCGTCAGCGTGAAGGCCGGCCCCAACTGGAAAGACATGGAAAAAATCAAAGGCAAGGGCAAGGCCTGATGAACATCCTCTTCGTCGCCGCGGAAGTGGTCCCGTTCTCGAAGACCGGCGGATTGGCCGACGTGGCCGGTGCTCTGCCGCTCGCGTTGGGCAAGCTCGGCTACGATGTGTTGATCGCGACGCCCCAGTACCGGGACCAGGCGGGCCAGCGCCTCGTGCGGCTCTCGGACCGGGTCCGGGTCATTTTCATCGAGCATCCGGGGTACTTTTTCCGGGACGGGATCTACGGCACGAACGATCCGAAGCGCGGTTATCAGGACCATCCGGACAACGCGGCGCGGTTCTCGTTCCTGTGCCACGAGGCTCTCAACGAGGCGCGGAAGCTGGACTTCCGGCCCGACATCGTCCACTCGCACGACTGGCACACGGGGCCGGTGCCGATGATCCTCAAGACGCTTTATGCCAAGGACGCTTTTTTCAAAAAAACACGGACCGTGTTCACCATTCACAACCTGGCGTATCAGGGGCTTTTCCCCGCGTCCAAGTGGAAGGAGCTGCGTGTCGGTCCGGCACCCAAAGCTTTTAAAAAATGTGAGTTTTGGGGCAAAGTGAGCTACATCAAGGCAGGTCTTGAGTGCGCTGACGCGGTCAACGCGGTGAGCCCGGGTTACGCGCGCGAGATCCTGACCAAGGAGCTCGGCTGCGGTCTGGACCATGTCCTGCGCCGCCGCGGCGCGGCGTTCAGCGGGATCCTGAACGGCATCGACACGGCCGCCTGGGACCCTTCGACCGACCGCGCGCTGCCCAAGGCGTACTCCGCCGACAGGCCCGGCGCCCGCGCGTCCAGCCGCACCGCGCTGCTTCATGTCTCCGGTCTCACGGACCGCGCGGGCGCGCCCAACGTGCCGATCTTCGGCATCGTGTCGCGGCTCGCGGAGCAGAAGGGCTTCGATATTCTGATGGAGGCGTTCGACGGTCTCATGAAGCGCGGCGTCAAGTTCGCGCTGCTCGGCACGGGCGAAAAACGCTACGAAGAGTTCTTCAAGAATGCCCAGAAGCGGTATCCCCGTCAGGCTTCGTGCGTCCTGAGCTTCTCCGGCGCACAGGCGAGTCTGATCTATGCGGGCAGCGATTTTTTCCTGATGCCATCGCGGTTCGAGCCGTGCGGACTGGGCCAGCTCATCAGTTTCCGTTACGGCGCGGTCCCGATCGTGCACCGTACCGGCGGGCTGGGCGACACGGTGACCGATGTCACGGCCGGACCCCGGCGCGGGAACGGGATCGTCTTTGACGGCTACTCGGCCAAGTCCCTGCTGGAAGCGGCGGACCGCGCGATCACGCTCTTTGGCGACAAAGAAGCGATGGAGCGGACCCGGGCGGTGGGGATGAACGCGGATTTTTCATGGAAGCGGTCGGCCAGGAAGTACGAGGCACTCTACAAGAAGGTACTCGGATGCTGAGCGCGGGTTTGACCGGTTCGGTCGCGTCGGGCAAGTCCGAAACGCACAAGGCTTTTGAGGCCATGGGAGCCAGAACGCTCTCGAGCGACGCGATCGTGAAGGATCTCATGAAGCCGTCGTCGCCGGTCGTGCGGAAGATCCGGGCGCACTTCGGGCCTTCGGCCATCCGACAGGGCGGCGGCGTGTGCCGCGAATACCTCCGGGAGCGTGTGCTGGCGGACCCCAAGGAACTGGACTGGTTGGAACGAGCACTGCACCCGGGCGTCCGCAGGTCGATCCGGATTTTTCTCGCGAAACACCGCCGCAAGGCCGGCGTCGCGGTCGTCGAGGTCCCGCTCCTGTTCGAGAACGGTTTTTACAAACTTTTTGACCGGACCGTCGCGGTCCGGACGACGGCGGCCCTCGCCGAGCTCCGCGCGGCCAAGCGGGGGATGAGCCCCGAGCTGTACCGCTTTTTATCGGGACGTCAGTGGTCCGCCGCCCGCAAGGCCAAGGCCGCCGACGTCGTCATCCACAACACCGGCACCCTTCAAGAACTCAACCGACGCGTCTCGGACGCGTATAAAAAACTTTCCGCACAAGCTTAACGTTCCAATAAGGAGGAACCCATGTCCGATCTCGATCTCGCACAACTGAAACACATGAAGATCAAAGAGCTCGCGGATGTCGCGAAGCAGTACAACGTCGACGGCGTCTCCGGCGTCAAGAAGCAGGACCTGATCTTCAAGATCCTGCAGGCCCAGAGCATCCAGACGGGCAACATGTACGGCGAGGGCGTCCTCGAGATCCTCCAGGACGGCTTCGGCTTCCTGCGCGCCGCCAACTACAACTACCTGCCGTCGCCGGACGACATCTACGTCTCGCCCTCGCAGATCCGCAAGTTCAACCTGCGGACCGGCGACACCGTGAGCGGTCAGATCCGGTCGCCCAAGGAAGGCGAACGTTACTTCGCGATGCTCAAGGTCGATGCCGTCAACTACGAGGCGCCCAACGACGCCAAGAACAAGATCGCGTTCGACAACCTGACGCCGCTGTACCCCAAGGAGCGCCTGAAGCTCGAGACCCAGCCCCTCGAAGTGTCGATGCGGATCATGGACCTGCTGACGCCCATCGGTAAGGGGCAGCGCGGTCTCATCGTCGCGCCGCCGTACAGCGGTAAGACGGTCCTGCTCCAGAAGATCGCCAACAGCATCAGCACCAACTTCCCGGACGCCTACCTCATCGTTCTGCTCATCGATGAGCGTCCGGAAGAAGTCACGGACATGCAGCGTTCGGTGAAGGGCGAGGTCATCGCCTCGACGTTCGACGAGCCCGCCGAGCGTCACGTGCAGGTCGCCGAGGTCGTCATCGAAAAGGCCAAGCGCCTGGTCGAGTGCGGCAAGGACGTCATCATCCTGCTCGACTCGATCACGCGTCTGGCCCGCGCCTACAACCAGACCGAGCCGCACTCCGGCAAGATCCTGTCAGGCGGCGTGGATTCCAACGCCCTGCACAAGCCCAAGCGTTTCTTCGGCGCGGCCCGCTGCGTCGAAGAGGGCGGGAGCCTGACCATCATGGCCACCGCGCTCGTCGACACCGGCAGCCGCATGGACGAGGTGATCTTTGAAGAGTTCAAGGGCACGGGCAACATGGAGCTGTGCCTTGACCGCCAGTTGGTGGACAAACGCGTGTTTCCTGCCATCAACATGGAGCAGTCCGGCACCCGCAAGGAAGAGCTGTTGCTCTATCCGGAAGAGCT
>CAZHID010000060.1:9271-9755 GCA_964532445.1 uncultured Planctomycetia bacterium
CGCAACCTCTTCCAACGCCGCATCTACCCGGCCATCGACATCAAGCGTTCGAACACCCGGCGCGAAGAGCTCCTGGTCGAACAGGAGATGCTGCAGAAGGTCTGGGTCCTGCGGAAGGTCCTGAACGAGCTTTCGAGCGCGGAAGCGATGGAGCTTCTCATCGAAAAGATCAAAAAGACCAAGTCCAACGAGGAGTTTTTGAAGAACTTGAACAAAGCGGCCTAGTTTAATGTAAACTATCCCGTTCTGAAACTTATAGGAGTACCGAAATGAAAAAAGGCCTGCATCCCGAATACGTCGAAACGACCGTGTCCTGCAACTGCGGCAACGTGATCCACACCCGGTCCACGATGCGCAACATCCACGTGGAAACCTGCTCGAAGTGCCATGGTTTTTACACCGGTAAGAACCAGATGAGCGCGACCGCGGGCCGCGTCGACAAGTTCAATACGAAGTACGCTTCCGCTCCGGCCGCCGCGGCGAA
>CAZHID010000061.1:0-3895 GCA_964532445.1 uncultured Planctomycetia bacterium
AGCGCTCGACGCGATCACTCACAAGATCTACGCGGACCTGGCGCGCCGGGGGATCTTCTTGGACGGCGTCTTTTACTGCACCTGCGCGCCGGAGGCCGGGTGCGCGTGCCGCAAACCCAAGCCGGGACTTTTTCGCGCGGCGGACCGCGTGCTCAAGCTGGGCCGCTCCGCCCGCTTCATGGTCGGCGACACCGAGCGCGATGGGGTCGCCGGACGCGCCGCGCGTTGCCGGACGGTCCTCGTGCTCACGGGCAAGACCCGCAAGGCCTCTGATGTCCACGGCCGCCTCAAGGCCGCCCAGGCCGTCGCCGGCGCTGTCCGCCGGCTCCACCCGGACGCGCTGGTCCTTGTGGAGGACGCGCTCGATTATTTCCCCAAGTTCCTGAAGGACCAGTACGTTTCTTCCTATATTTTTTCGATCACCAAGGCTCCGGTCCTTTGGGGGATCGCGTACTTCATTTCCGATAACCGGTACCTTTATCCGGTGACCCGCATCCTGCGCCGGTGCTTCAACAGCCTTTTTGGCCGCCGTCTTGAACAGCTGATCTCGGAGGACCGATGGGACGCGGTGCTATCGACCCACTTCATGCCCGCCGAGGTGAGCGCGAGCCTCAAGCGCCGCGGGAAGCTCCGGGGGAAGGCCGTCACCGTGATCACGGACTTTTTGGTGCATCGTTTTTGGATCAGCCGCGAAACCGACAAATACTGCGTGATGTGCGACGAGACACGCGCGGTGCTTGAACGCGAAGGGATCGCCAAGGACCGGATCCGGATCACCGGCATCCCGGTCGCGGAGGACTTCGCCGTGCGGGAGGATGTCCACGCGATGCGCGTCAAGCTGGGTCTTCCGACCGACCGCTTCACGGTGCTGTTCACGTCCGGCGGGATGGGCGCTTCTTCGATCCAGAGCGCGGTGGCCGATTTTTGCCGGCAGAACACCGACGCGCACGCGCTGGTCGTGAGCGGGAGCAACCAGTCCCTCAAGGCCGCGCTCGACACCCTGGCGAAAGAGCTGCCCAACCTGACTTCCTACGCTTTTGTGAACAACATGCACGAGCTCATGACGGCGTCCGACCTCATCGTCGGCAAAGCGGGCGGTTCGACGACGTCCGAATCCCTCGCCAAGGGCGTGCCGATGATGATCCTCGAGCCCGTGCCCGGGCAGGAGACCTACAACCGCGACATCCTGGTCTCGCGAGGAGCGTCCCTGCGTGTGGACCGTCTCGCTGACGTCCCGGCGGCCATCCGCGCGTTCCGTGCCGATCCCGCGCGCCGCGCGTCGGTGCTCGCGGCCATCCAAGGGATCGCGAAGCCTCTGGCGGCGCAGGACGTCGTCCGGGAGTCGCTAGCGTGAAAGACCCTGTTCGTAAGCGCAAGATCCTCAAGCAGGTCGCCGCGACGGAAAAGTCGTTCGGTGTCGACGCCTGGCCCCGTAAAAAATGGTCCGACTTGGGCCGCGGTCTGGACGGCGTCCCCGTAGCTTCTCATCCTGCCGCATCCGCGGTTGCCGCGATGAGCTGGGACGACCTAGAAAAGCAGGCCAAGACCTGCACCCAGTGCCGGCTGAGCACGACCCGGACGAACGTGGTGTTCGGCGACGGTAGCCGGACGGCCAAGCTCATGTTCGTCGGCGAAGCGCCCGGGGCGGACGAGGACGAACAGGGTCTGCCGTTCGTGGGCCGCGCCGGACAGCTCCTGACCAAGATCATCGAAGCGATGGGTCTCAAGCGGTCCGACGTCTACATCGCCAATTGCCTCAAGTGCCGCCCGCCGGAGAACCGTCCGCCCCAGCCGGACGAGATCGACCTCTGCAACCCGTTCCTGCTCCGGCAGGTGGAGCTCATCCAGCCCAAGGTGATCTGCGCGCTCGGCAAGCACGCGGCCCAGACGCTCCTGAGGACCGACACGCCCATCTCGCAGCTGCGCGGAAAATTCTTCGACTACCAGGGCACCAAGCTCATGCCGACCTATCACCCCGCGTATCTCTTGCGCAACCCCGCCGAAAAGGTGACCGTCTGGAAGGATTGCCAGCTGATCATGAAAGAGCTGGGTCTGCCGCTCCCTCCCAAATGACCCCGCTCTTCGTGGATGTCGCCCTGGGTGTGCCGGGGGAGGAGCCGTACCAGTACGCGGTGCCGGACGAGCTCGCGGCCAAGGTCAAGCCGGGGATCCGCGTGCGCGTGCCGCTCGGCGCTTCCGAGCGCTTCGGCTACGTGGTCGGCGTATCGGACCGCGCCGCCGTCGAGGAGTCCAGGCTCAAGCCGATCGCGGGCTTCGTCGAGGACGAGGTCCTCCTTCCGGAGCGTTTCCTGGAGCTCACCCGCTGGATGGCGGAAACCTATTTCTGTTCCTGGGGCCAGGCCCTCGAATCCGCGATGCCCGCGCCGTTCAAAAAAGGCCGGACCACGATCCGCGCCCGCAAATCCAAGACCGAAGCCTCCAGCCGTGAGCTCGTCCACGCGACCCCCGACCACTCCATGACCCCCGCGCAGACGGCGGCCTATTCGCAGGTCCGTGACGCGCTCGCCGCGGGCCGATCCGGGGATTTCTTGCTCCATGGCGTGACGGGCAGCGGCAAAACGGAAGTTTACCTCAAGCTCATCGCCGACCTCTTGGCCGAAGGGCGCTCCGCCATCGTCCTCGTCCCAGAAATTTCGCTCACCCCTCAGACCACCGAGCGCTTCCTTGCGCGGTTCGGGGAGCAGGTCGCGGTCGTTCATAGCCGGCTCTCCGCGGGCAAGCGCCTGGAGGCCTGGTGGCGGGCCAAGAACGGGAGCGCGCGCGTCGTGGTCGGCCCCCGCTCGGCGCTGTTCAGTCCCGTGCAAAGGCTCGGCCTTGTCGTGATCGACGAAGAGCACGACGATTCCTATAAGCAGGGGGAGACCCCGCGTTACGAGACGGGCGCCGTCGCGCGCAAGCGCTGTGAGCTGGAAGGCGCATGCCTTCTGCGCGCCAGCGCGACGCCGTCGCTGGAATCCTACGAGGCCGCCCGCTCCGGCGGCACGCTCACGTTATTGGAGCTTCCCGGCCGCATCGAGGACCGCCCGATGCCCGAGGTCACGGTCGTGGACATGCGCCAGCAAAAAGCCGGCCGCGCGACCCGCCTGTTCTCGATCCCGCTCGAGGACGCCATCAAGAAGTCCCTGGTCGCCGGCGAGCAGACGATCCTGCTGCTCAACCGCCGCGGCTACGCGCCGTTCATCAGCTGTCCGTCCTGCGGCTTTCTGGCCAAATGCCCGCGCTGCCACGTGTCGCTCGTTTACCATCAGGATCGCCGCAAGAACCTCTGCCACCTCTGCCATTTCATCGAAGACGTCCCGTCCGCCTGTCCGTCCTGCTCCGAGCGCAACCTGCGCTTCCTCGGCTCCGGCACCGAAAAAGTCGAATCCGAAGCCGCGCGCCTTTTCCCGGGCGCGCGCATCGCTCGGATGGACCGCGACGCCACGGCCAAGCAAGGGGAGCACGAGCGCATCCTGGAAGCGTTCCGGCGCCGCCAGATCGACATCCTGCTGGGCACGCAGATGGTCGCCAAGGGCCACGACTTCCCGGACGTGTCGGTGATCGGCGTCATTTCGGCGGACACGGCGCTCAACCTCGCCGACTTCCGCGCCGCGGAGCGGACGTTCAGCCTGCTGACCCAGGTCGCCGGCCGCGCCGGCCGCAAGGACACACCGGGCCGCGTCTTCATCCAGACGTTCTCACCCGAGCATTACGCGATCGCCGCGTCCCAGCTGCACGATTACAAGGGGTTCTTCAAGCAGGAGCGGGAGTTCCGGCGGGAGCTGGAGCTTCCGCCCGTGCGGCGGCTCATCCAGATCATTTTCTCGGGTAGAATGGAGCCCGAGATCTTCCGCAAGGCGCTCGAGTTCAAGAAGCTCTGGACCGATTCCGGCGC
>CAZHID010000061.1:3905-9658 GCA_964532445.1 uncultured Planctomycetia bacterium
CTGATTAGAGGCGCCTCGTGGGGCAGGGCTTTACCGGCGCGATCCTGACGGGCCCGGCGCCGTGCCTGGTCCCGCGCAAGTTCAACCAGTACCTGTGGAATATTTTTCTCAAAGTGAAGGACGTCCCCGAAGCCAACCGCCGCCTCCGCGCGGTGATGAAGGGCTGGGACCGCAAAGGCATCCAGGTCACCGTGGACGTGGATCCGCGATGAGCGGACCGGAGATCTGTTCGGACCTGCAAGTTTTGGAAAAAATATGAGCGGATCAAAAAAACCTTTCATGCAGATACCGGCTTCATTGAAAAGCAACCCGGCGTTTTCCGACCTCTTGTTCCTTTTGGGTCTGGCGGCCGTTGCTTTGCTCTGGGGTCTTGGCGCGGGGAGCCTTGCCAGCTGGGATGAGGCCAATTACGCCGTCGTGTCCAAGGCGGTCGCCCAGACCGGCGACTGGATCGTGTTCCGCTGGCCGGGCGGGAACTTTTTCTTCGACAAACCGCCGCTTTATCTCTGGCTGACCGCGGCGGGGTACAAACTGTTCGGTATCGGTGAATTCGCGACCCGTCTCCCGTCGGCGCTGGGAGGTCTCGGTCTCACCGCGGTCACGTATTTCCTCGGCCGGCGTCTCTTCGGCCGCGAAGCGGGCCTCGCGGCGGCCGGCATCCTGCTCACGACGACCGACTTCCTGCGTTACGCCCGGTTCGGCACGCTGGACGTGCTGCAGCTTTTTTTCTTCACCGCGCTCATTCTCGCGTACCTCGGGTCCGCCGATCGTCCGGCGCGCTGGTGGTGGTTCTGGGCGGCGAGCGCTGGCTGCTTCATGACGAAGGGGCCGCTCGTGGTCCTGGCATGGGGGATCTGCGGCGTCCATTTCCTGGCGGACCGGCGCTGGAAAAGTCTCGCTACTCCGCAGCTCTGGCTGGGGACACTGCTGTTCGCGGCGATCGTCGCGCCCTGGCATATCGCGGCGTTCCGGGCCCAGCCGGAAGGGTTCTGGAACGAGTACGTCGTGAAGAACTACGTGACGCGCGGCGCCACGGTGCTCGACGGGCATGAGGGCGGCGCCTACTTCTATATCCGCGTGCTGATCAACAAGTACCAGCCGTGGATCTTCATGGCTCCGATCGCCCTTGTTTACGCCTTCCGCCGGCTCATCAAGGGTCCTGGCCGCGCGGCTGACGCGATGCTCCTGGGCTGGACCTGCATCGTGTTCATTTTTTTCACGTTCCTCGTCAAAACGAAGCTCAATTGGTATATTCTGCCCATCCATCCGGCGCTGTCGGTCCTCGCGGGTGTCTGTCTGGCCGGGTGGCTGAAGCATCGGAACGGCTGGGTCCGCGGGGTCATCATCGGCGCCCTGGCCCTGCACGTGATCTCGGGCAGCGTCTTCAGCACTGAGCACGCCGCCGGTATCCGCAGGCTGGCGCCGGTGGTCCAATCGCGAGTGCCCGCGTACGAGCCGGTCTACCTGTACGACTATCATGAACAGCCCGCGGCCCTGTTCTATTGGGACCGGCCGGTCCTGTACGCGGACAGTCTGGTTGAGCTCGATAAGGTCATGCGCGGTCGGAAGCGCTTCTGGTTGGCGGTACCGGCCCGCGCATTCGAGCCCCATATCCGCGAATTCACCGGCCGCGGCCTCCATGTGGTGGTCCGTGCCGATGTCGATAAAGAAAAAGTCTATCTGTTGGAGAAGCGATAATGACGTCGGGTGCTGACGGAACCACGAAGACGATGCGGGACAAGGTGCTCGGGCTCAAGCCGGGCTTCTGGGGCCGGTTCATTTATTATGTCCTGCCCATCCGCCGCAAGGTGGTGCTCGAGAACTTAGGCATAGCCTTCGGCCGCGAGCTCGACCCGCTCCTCATCCGCCGGCTGGCCCAGGCCTTCTATCGACACCTCATGATCGCTCTGTGGGAGAATCTCACCTTCGGCTGGAAAAGCCGCGAAGCCGCCTCCCGCGCGGTGCGCGTCGAGGGGCTCGAGCGTCTGCTCTTGGCGGGCGAGGGAGGGAAGGGGGTTCTCGTGATCGGCGGGCATTACGGCAACTGGGAAGCCGCGCCGGTCGGTGGGATGATGCAGTTCGAGAATTTCCGGGGCCGCTTCCACATGCTCCGGCGCCAGATCGTCAACAAATGGGTCGAGCGGCAGCTTTTTAAGAGGTATTACGAGGCGGGGTTGGACGTGATCCCGAAGCGTTCGTCGCTGAACCGCGTGATGGACGCGCTTGCCGCGAACCATGCGGTGGGCTTCATCATGGACCAGTATGCCAAGCCGGGCAAAGAGGGGATCGTCGCGGACTTTTTCGGCAAGCCGGCAGGCACGTTCAAGAGCCTCGCCGTGGTCGCCCGCGCTTCGGAAGCCCCCGTCATCGCCGCCGCCTGCTGGCGCGGCGTGGATGGCATGCACGTCCTCCGCTTGTATGACCGGATCCCTTGGATGGCGAACGATGACCCCGACGAAGAGATCCTGATCAACACGACCCGCTACAACCGCGTCATTGAATCCATCATCCGCGAGCACCCCGACCAGTGGCTTTGGTTCCACAAGCGCTGGAAGGACAAGGGCATCCACAAGCGTAAATAAGCGCAAATAGAAGACCGCCGTCCCATCTGCCTCTCGACCCCTCAAGAGGTGGGAGCTGTTTGATGGCTCCCTAAAGAATGGAACGGCGGTCTATGGTTTTAAGCGCCCCCGAACTGCGGGGCGCTTAAAGGGATACGGTCAGAGCGCTTTTTCCCCGCGCTCTCCCGTGCGGATACGTACGGCCTCGTCGATCGGAGAGACGAAGATCTTACCGTCGCCGGGCTGACCCGAAGCGGCGGCCTTGCAGATCTCCGTGATGATCCGGTCCACGTGATTGTCCGCGACCACGATCTCCATCTTGAGCTTCGGGAGGAGTTCCATCCGGAACTTCTCGCCGCGCCAGACCTGCACGACACCCTTCTGCTTGCCGTGACCTTCGATGTCCGAGACCATGATACCGGGATAACCGCAGCGCTCGAGCGCCTTGCTCACCGGTTCGTAGGCTTCCACGCGAATGACTGCTGTGATCTTTTTCACGCCTTACTCCTTTCCGCCGGCAGAGGTGTAGCCCATGAAGCTATAGCTCTGTTTGCGGGTGTTGAACTCGGGGTAGGCCTGGTTGCCGTGCTCGCCGAGGTCCAGTCCCTGGATCTCCTCGTGCAGCGACACGCGGATGCCGATCGTGAGCTTCAGGACCATCCAGACCACATAACTGACGACGAAGGTGAAGACAGCGACCGCGGCCACGCCGGTCAGCTGGGCCATCAGGAGCTTCGTTCCGCCGCCGAACAGGAGACCGTCGCCGGTCGTGTTCGCGAGGTACTTGCCTTCGGCGAAGAGACCGACCGCGATCGTTCCCCAGATACCGTTGACCAAGTGGACCGAAGTGGCGCCCACAGGATCGTCGATCTTGATCCGGTCAAAGAACCCGATCGCGAGCACCACGAGCACACCGGCGACCGCGCCGATGATGAGCGAGCTCTCGACCGCGATGTAGGCACAGGGAGCGGTGACGGCCACGAGACCCGCCAGGCAGCCGTTCAGGGTCATGCCGAGGTCCGGCTTGCCCATCAGGAGCCATGAAGCGATGGTCGAGGTCAGGATCGCCGCGATGGCGCCGCTGTTGGTGGTGACGGCGATGCGGGACATGTCTTCGACCGCTGCGGCCATCGTGCTGCCGGGGTTAAATCCGAACCAGCCCAACCACAGAATGAAGCAGCCGAGAGTACCGAGGGACAGGTTATGGCCCGGGATGGGGTTCACCTTACCGTCCTCGTTGTACTTGCCGAAACGGGGTCCGAGCACCAGGACGCCCGCGAGAGCCGCCCAGCCGCCGACCGAGTGAACAACGGTGGAGCCGGCGAAGTCCCAGAAGCCGAGGTCGGCCAACCAGCCGCCGCCCCAGATCCAATGACCGGTGATCGGGTACATGAACGCGACCAGGATGAACGAGAAGATAATGAAGGAATGATACTTGATGCGCTCCGCCACCGCTCCCGACACGATCGTGGCCGCCGTACCGGCGAACACGAGCTGGAAGAAGAACTTGGCGAAGAAGGGAACCGTGGCCCATGAAATGGCGCTGTACACGCCCTGATAAGCATCACCCGACGCCGGGCTGTTGTCCGCTCCCTTGAGCATGAACAGACCCTGGGTGCCGAGCCAATTGCTCCCGTCTCCGAACATAAGGCCCCAGCCGATGAACCAGAAGGCTAGGGAGCTTACGGCGAAGACGATGAAGTTCTTGGACAGGATGTTCACGCAGTTCTTCTGCCGGGCGAATCCCGCCTCGACGCAGGCGAATCCCGCGTTCATCCAGAACACCAGCATGCCCGCCAGAAGCGTCCACATGGTGTCCAGTGCGACTTTGTAATCCATTATCGTCTCCTTTGTGTGTTTCAAGCCCCTACTCGAGGAACTCTTGACGCCAATTCTAGCGGTGAGTGTTACGTTCAAATTTCGGCGCCGTGAAGCTTTGGTCGCGGCCGGTCGTCACGGAGCTTTTCCCATCACAGTCTCTAGGGAAAAGCGCATACCACCGAATCGTCACAGCTCTGTAACATGATCGAAACATGCACAGGGAAAATAGCCGCTGTCGCAGGAAAAATCGGACCTGACCCCCGTCTTCCGGGCGGCAACAACCATGACAAGGATAGGAGACCCCATGAAATTCCTTCGCGCCCTTTGGCTGCGGAGCCTCGCAGTGATGATCGCCGGATCGGCCGTTTTGGCCGGGTCCGCATTCGCCGCTGACGCTCCCGTACCGACCAACGACACCGGTGACACCGCCTGGATCCTCTTGAGCTCGGCCCTTGTTCTTCTCATGACCCCCGGCCTGGCCTTCTTTTATGGAGGTTTGGTCCGCCGGAAGAACATGCTCTCGGTCCTCATGCAGTGCTTCATGGCCATGTGCCTGCTCACCGTTCAGTGGATGCTGATCGGTTACACGCTGTCGTTCGGTCCGGACATCAAGGGATTGATCGGCGACCTCTCTTGGGTGGGCTTGCAGGGTGTTGGATTGGACCCGAACCCCGACTACGCCGCGACGGTCCCTCATCAGGCCTTCATGATCTTCCAGATGATGTTCGCGATCATCACTCCCGCCCTGATCCTCGGAGCCTTCGCCGAGCGCATGAAGTTCGGCGCGTTCTGCGTATTCACGATCGTTTGGGCCACCTTGGTCTACAACCCGGTCTGTCACTGGGTCTGGGCGGTCGGCGGCTGGCTTAGGGTCATGGGCGCGCTCGACTTCGCGGGCGGCACCGTCGTCCACGTCAACGCCGGTATCGCCGCGCTCGTCGCGGCCCTGATGCTGGGCAAGCGCGTCGGTTATCCCGATCATATGTCGCCTCCGCACAACCTGCCGCTCGCGGTCCTTGGCGCGGGTCTGCTCTGGTTCGGCTGGTTCGGCTTCAACGCCGGCAGCGCGCTCGGCTCGGGCGCCCTTTCGACGAACGCCTTCGTGGTGACCCACATCGCGGCCGCTGCCGCGGGTCTGACCTGGGCGCTTCTGGACTGGAAGGTGAACAACCATCCCACCGGCCTGGGCATGATCACCGGTGTGGTCGCCGGCTTGGTCGCCATCACTCCCGCCGCTGGATTCGTGGATCCGTTCGGCGCTCTGGCCATCGGCGTCTCGGTCTCGTTCATTTGCTATTTCTTCGTGACCTGGGTCAAGGTCAAGTTCGGCTACGATGACACCCTGGACGCGTTCGGCGTGCACGGCATCGG
>CAZHID010000062.1:0-4680 GCA_964532445.1 uncultured Planctomycetia bacterium
GGGGCGTTGCCACGGCGGATCCTCGGAGTCGGGCAGCACCGAACCGGCGCCGCCGGAGGCGGCGAACTCGCCGGCCAGCAACAGTCGCTGCCCCAGCACCGGATCGCCCGGCCAGGAATCGGCCGCCACCGCGAAGAAACTGCGCGGCGTGGCCTGGCCCAGGGTCAGGGAATAGAGCGACGAGCCGAGGAACCAGCGGCCGAAGCCGCGACGCTCTCCCTTTGCTGCGGCAGAGGGGCGTGTCGGAACGGAACGGATGGGCCGGGCGCCGGAAACCAAAGGTTCCCCGGGCCGTCTTGTGTCAGCGACCAACGTCATCTTTTCGTTCTTTGGCCCGGGAGGAGAGGATGGACGGTCTTGATCTTGACGGTACCCGCATCGTTGTAGGTGTGCACCGTTCCGTTGGTCTCCGTCACCTGGTAACGCGTATTGGCCACGGTGTCGCGATAGGTCGTGACCGCCCCTGTCGTTCCGTTCACCATTCTCTGCTTACGGCCGCTGACGAGGAAATGAGTGGTGGTGTTGTCCGCCTTCACATAATGCGATTTGAGAACATCTTCGTTGGGCTCGGGATAAAAGAGCTTGCGATTCTCATGAACGTCGTAACCATCCCGGTCCAGCCCGGTATCCTTATGGAAACCGGTCGTTTTATGGTAGCCTTCGGCATCGTAGGGGGTGACGGTCGTGATGTAGGTCATGAAGGCGTTCGGATCGGTCGCCGTGCCCGTGTTCACACCCGTGACCACGACAGGAGTCTGTCCGGTGATGTCCAAAACCTGGACCGTCCCGGTGGACACGTTCTGATTGACCTGGTACCTGTTGCCGTTATTGAGATATTGGGTCGAGACGGTGGACACCGCTCCGGCAGCATATGTCTCCGTCTTGGCGATCCGCTGAGCGGCAACACCTGCCGTATATGTGATCTGGTCATGGACCTTGGAAGCGATCTCGCCGCCGCTGTAGTTGGTGGTGCTGACCGACTCGACCAGTTTTACATTGGAATCGTTCAGCGTGACCGTCGAATCCGTCCGGACCATGTCGCCGCGGACGCGTCCGTTGTTGGTGTACTCGGTGGACATCTCAACCGAGCTCACGGTCTTGGTCCCGTCACCATTCGTGCGGGTGTTCTGGTCCAGCCTCTCGACCAGCTCGAGCCGGCCGTTCACATCGCGGTCGATCGTCTCAGAAACGGCGATCACCAGACCGCCGGCTTTTTGAGTGGTCACTTCCTTGACGCTCGTCCTCACGATCGACGTGGCGTCCCAATAAGTGTAGTCAAAGGATTCTTCGCTCGCTTCAACGAGTTCATCGGAGCCGTCACGGCGTTCCTTCGAGGTCGTCGTCCCGGTGACCCGGCCGCCCGAGTCCTTCGTCGTCTGGGTCGTCGTCGTGATCACGGTGCCGTCCTCACCTTGAGAGGAAAGGACGACGCTTGTCCGCGTGGACCCGCCGCCCAAAGCGGCCGTGGTCGTGGATTTCTTAGTGAATGCCGCGAGAGCGCCCTGATCGTCATAAACCTTTTTATAGTTCAGCCCGCTGATCTCCGCGCCGTTTTGGACGTTCTCGCTGATCTTGGCGGCACGGATCCTGGAGCCATCCGCGATCTCGGTCGTGATGCTGCCGCTGACCGCGTCGTCCTCGGACCGGTAAGCGATGGAAAGATATTCGATGGACTTGTCATTGTTCTTGTCGTTGATCCGATAATTGGCAAGCGCCAAGATGAGCGCGTTGCCGGAGAGATCCTTGAACGTCAGTGTGAGCACGACCTGATAAGACCCGTCAACGTTGCTGATGACGTCCGTGATCACGGAATCCGCTGAATCGACCTGGTCGCCAAGCTCGGTGTCGTCAAAGATGGAATCCCAGTCCTGGTTGACCGCGTGCAGAGAGGCGAACGTAGCGGCTTCAACACGGCCCTGGTTATGATTATTGTTCACGCTCACGGATTCGTACCATTGCACCCCGCCCGATTGAACAACATTGCTGGGGGTCTGGACAGACTCATCGCCTAATTCCAGGATCCCGTTACCGCTGCTGGCCAGTGCCGCGAATGCATAATTCGGGTGCACGGCGAAAGACCCGTAAAAAAGAGCTGTCAGCAGCGCGATGCTCTTCAGTCCGAAGCCGTAAGAGCTATGCCTATAGTGGGTCTTCGATTTCTTCATGCCTGGAGTATGCCATGGTTTGACTAATATTCAAGACTACTAGCACAAAAATATAATCCCCTTGCTGATAATTAACTTCCTTAATTAGATCAAGAATGTTAGTAGACATGATAGTTTATTCATTTGGACTTACAACTAAGGAAGATGGGCAAGCAAGAGGAGATAAAAGAAAACCCGACCGCAAAAGCGATCGGGTTTAAATCAGCCTATGTTAATAGATTGATTATTTAGGTTGTAACCGCACCTTTTGATGCAGATGAAACCTGTCGGGCGTACTTAGCCATGACGCCGGTGCAAAAAGCATGTTCCGGGTGCTTCTTGATCTTTTTCATACGACGCTTGATCTCTGCCGCGGTGAGCTTCATGTCCACACGGCGCCTGGCGACGTCCAAGCGGACAATATCTCCGTTCTGAACCGCTGCGATCGGACCGCCAAGCGCGGCTTCCGGCGACACATGCCCTGCCATGAACCCATGAGTGGCGCCTGAGAACCGGCCGTCTGTGAGTAGAGCCACGGAATCGCCCAGCCCCTCACCCACCAAAGCGGCCGTTACGGCCAACATCTCGCGCATACCGGGACCGCCGCGCGGGCCTTCGTAACGGATGATCACGACATCACCCGGCTTGATCTTATTTTCTTTGACCGCCTTGAACGCGGCGTCCTCGCTGTCGAACACGCGAGCGGGGCCTTCGTGTGACATGCGCTTTTCGCCGGCGACCTTCAGAACGCAGCCTTCGGGCGCGAGATTCCCCTTGAGGATCACGAGGCCGCCAGTGGGCTTCAGCGGGTTGGAGAGCGGGCGGACGACCTGCTGGTTCTCTTTTTCAAAAGCCTTGGCGGCTTCCTGCGCGATTGTTTTTTGCGTGACGGTGATGCAGTCCTTGTGGAGCAGTCCGGCGTCCAGAAGACGCTTGGCGACGAGACGGATCCCGCCGGCATGATACAGATCGTTCGCGACGTAACGCCCGCCGGGCTTCAGGTCGCCCAAAAGCGGCGTCTTCGCGCTGACGCGGTCGAAGTCCTCGATCGAGAGTTTGATCTTCATCTCGTGCGCCAAAGCGAGAAGATGGAGCACGGCGTTCGTGGACCCGCCGGACATCGCCACGGCTCCGATCGCGTTCTCGATCGACTTGCGGGTGATGATCTTGTCGGGGGTCAATTGCTTGCGCACGAGGTCCATGATGATCCGCCCGGAGTCGCGGCAGGCGTGGTCCTTCTCGGGGTCCATCGCGGGGATGCCGTTGGTGTCCATCGGCGAAATGCCCATGATCTCGAACGCCATCGCCATCGTGTTGGCCGTGAACTGGCCGCCGCAGGAGCCGGCGCCCGGACAGGCGTGGTTCTCCAGGTCCTTGTAGTCGGCGGCGTTCATGCGGCCGGTCGAGTGCTTGCCGACGGCCTCGAACACGTCCTGGATGGTCACGTCGCAGTGTTTGTACTGACCCGGGTCGATCGACCCGCCGTAGATCATGAGCGCGGGGATATTGAGCCGCGCGATCGCCATCACCGTACCCGGAATGGTCTTGTCGCAGCCGGAGATGCAGATGATGCCGTCAAAGTAGTGGCCGCGCGCGACGAGCTCGATCGTGTCGGCGACGAGCTCGCGGCTGACGAGCGAGGTCTTCATGCCCTGAGTACCCATCGTGATGCCGTCGGAGATCGCGATCGTGTTGAGCTCGAACGGCGTCCCGCCGGCGGCGCGTATCCCCTCTTTGACCTTCTCGGAAAGGCGGCGAAGGTGGAAGTTGCACGGGGTCGTCTCGATCCAGGTGTTGGCCACGCCGATATGGGGCTTCTTGAGGTCCTCGTCCGTGAGACCCATCGCCTTGAGCATCGCGCGCGCGGGGGCTCGGGACGGTCCTTCGGTGATCGTGGCGCTGATCGAGTTGAGCTTGTGTGTCATGCGAGCCTCGCTAATGAACGGAAGCGCGCCCCGGTCCGAAAGACCGAGGGGCGACCCGATGATATGTTTTTACTTGAGAAGTTTACGGAGCACCGTGGGGAGGATGCCGCCGTTGCGGTAGTAATCCACCTCGACCGGTGTGTCGATGCGCGCGTTCGTCTTTAATTTACGCGCGTTCGAGCCGTCGGAATTCTTGACGGACACCACGATCTCCTGACGCGGCCGGATCGAGTCGCTCAAGCTTTCGAAGCTGAAGATCTCGTCCCCTTTCAAGCCCAGCGTGTCGCGGGTCTGACCGTCGAGGTACTGGAGCGGCAGGATTCCCATGCCGACGAGGTTCGACCGGTGGATGCGCTCGAAGCTCTCCGCGATCACGACCTTGACGCCGAGCAGCGCGGTGCCCTTGGCGGCCCAGTCACGGCTGGAACCGGTGCCGTATTCCTTGCCGGCCAGGACCACGAGCGGCGTGCCGTCCTTTTGATAGAGCGAGGACGCGTCATAAATGCTCATCTGCTGCTTCGTCGGAAGGTGGACCGTCACGGAACCCTCCGAACCCGGAATGAGCAGGTTGCGCAAGCGGATGTTCGCGAACGTACCGCGCGTCATCACCC
>CAZHID010000062.1:4746-5525 GCA_964532445.1 uncultured Planctomycetia bacterium
GGACCATCACACGGTCGTTGCCGCGGCGGGCACCGTAGCTGTTGAAGTCCTTGGCGTCCACACCCTGTTCAACGAGGTACTTGCCGGCGGCCGACTTGCCGCTGATATTGCCCGCGGGCGAAATATGGTCGGTCGTCACGGAGTCGCCGAGCGACGCGAGCACCCGGGCGTTGCGGACGGGCTGGATCGTGCCCGGTTCGCGTTTCAAGCTGAGGAAGAACGGCGGCTCCTGGATGTACGTGCTTTTCGCGTTCCAGGCATACAGGTCGGACGCGACCGTCTTCACTTTTTTCCACTCAGGAGTTCCGGCGGAGACGTTCTTGTAGCGGCTCTTGAACGACTTCACGGTGACGAACTTCTTCACGTGCGCTTCGACTTCCTTGGTGGTGGGCCAGATGTCCTTGAGGAAGACATCCTTGCCCTTCTTGTCGCGGCCGATCGGCTCGCGGGTCAGGTCCTTGTCGACCGTCCCGGCGATCGCGTACGCGACGACGAGCGGCGGGCTGGCCAGGAAGTTGGCTTTCACATGAGGATTCACCCGGCCTTCGAAGTTGCGGTTTCCGGACAGGACGCTGGCGACGACGAGGTCGCTTTCGACGACCGTCTTCGAAACGGCTTCAGGCAGCGGACCGCTGTTGCCGATGCAGGTCGTGCAGCCGTAACCGACGAGCGCGAAGCCGAGTTCGGCGAGCGGCGCCAGCAGACCGGCCTTGTCCAGATAATCGGTGACCACTCGCGAACCGGGCGCCAGCGAAGTCTTGATGTGCGGCTGCACGCGC
>CAZHID010000062.1:5535-9505 GCA_964532445.1 uncultured Planctomycetia bacterium
CGACGGCACGGTGAGACCGCGCTCGACGGCCTTCTTGGCCACGAGACCGGCGGCGATCATCACGGAGGGGTTCGACGTGTTGGTGCAGCTGGTGATGGCGGCGATCGCGACAGCGCCGTGGCCGATCGTCGACGTCACGCCGTTCTTCACGACACCCGTACGGGAGACGTCCTCAGCCTTGAGGCCGAAGCCGCGCTCGGCGATCGGCGCGGTGAGCGACTTGGCGAACGTTGCCTTGAGGTCCGTCAGATTGACCCGGTCCTGGGGCCGCTTGGGACCCGCGAGGCTCGGTTGAACATCCTCGAGTTTGAGCTCCAGCTTGTCGTTGAACACCGGTTCCGGTGCGCCAGACTTGTAGAACAGCCCTTGCGCCTTCAGACACTTCTCGGCGAGCGAAACGAGCTTCTTCGGCCGGCCCGTGTTCAGATAAAAATCCAGCGTCTTCTTGTCGACGGGGAAAAAGCCCATCGTCGCGCCGTACTCCGGCGCCATGTTCGCGATCGTCGCGCGGTCAGGAACGCTCAGCGCGTCCATCCCCGCCCCGTAGAACTCGACGAACTTGCCGACGACGCCCTTCTTGCGGAGCATCTGGGTCACGGTGAGCACGAGGTCCGTGGCGGTCACGCCGTCGCGGAGCTTGCCGGTGAGCTTGAAGCCGATGACCTCGGGCATGAGCATGTAGATGGGTTCGCCAAGCATGACCGCTTCGGCCTCGATGCCGCCGACGCCCCAGGCGACGATGCCGATGCCGTTGATCATCGTGGTGTGGCTGTCGGTGCCGACCAAACTGTCTGGATAAACGATCGTTTCTTTGCCGACCTTCTTGGTCATGACGCCCGTGGCGAGGTACTCGAGGTTCACCTGGTGGACGATGCCCGTGGCGGGCGGCACAACGCGGAAATTCTTGAGCGCCTTCTGGCCCCATTTGAGGAACTCGTAGCGTTCCTGGTTGCGCTCGAACTCAAGCTTCACGTTCTCGGCCATCGACTTGGCCGTCCCGAACGCGTCCACCTGGATCGAGTGATCAACGACGAGGTCGCACGGCACAAGAGGATTGATCTTATGGATATCGCCGCCCATCCGCTTCATCGCGGAACGCATCGCCGCGAGGTCCACGATCGCAGGCACGCCGGTGAAGTCCTGCAGGACCACGCGGGCGGGCTTGAAGGCGATCTCGACCTGTCCGGCGGTCTGCGGGGTCCAGCCGGCGAGCTTTTTGACATCGTCCACGGTGACCTGATAATTGTCGCAATTGCGCAGGGCGCTCTCCAGGAGCATGCGGATGGAGAACGGCAGACGTGATGTGTCGCCATAGCCGAGCTTCTTGACCGCGGCGGTGTCGTACACGACGACCTTGCCGGAACCGGTCTGGACGAACTTGCGGACCTTGGGTGAATCCTTGAGCGCGAGTGCTTCTGACATTATTTTCCGCTGCCTCCGTCTTCCCAGTCTTTCATTCCGATCGCGACACCTTGGATCACCTGTCCCACCTCCATTTGCATGAGGGAGGGATTATGTTGAAAGAATTTATTCACCTGGTTCACGTAAACCTCGGCGGGCTGGGCCATCACCGCGTTCATACGGAGCGCGCCGCGGCGGGCGGATTCGACGAGGCTGATCTTGCGGTTCAGATCGAGGGTCATCCATTGGTAACCGCGGACATAGGTCTTCTTGCCGCCGGTCTTGAGGAAGATGCGCAGGGCCTTCTCAGGCTTGGTTGTCTGGGACGCGGACGAAGCTGCGGCCGAGCCCTGGGCCTTCTCCTGGGCTTGCGCATTGATCGGGGCCGTTAAAATAAGAGATAAAAGAAGCGGGGCGGTGAGGTTAAAAAAGTGTTTCATGGCCGCCATTCTATCACAGGCTGTCCGCTGGAAAAAACAAAACCCCCGCCGCACCCGAGGGCACAGCGGGGGTTTTGAGAGAACCGGATCTTAGGAGAGGTGCTTGCTGACGAGCTTGGTCATCTCGAACATGTCGACGGTCTTCTTACCGTTGAACACGACCTTGAGGCTCTCGTCCGCGTTGATGTTGCGCTTCTTCTTAGGGTCCTGAAGCTTGTTCTTCTTGATGTAGGCCCAGAGCTTCTTGACGACTTCGCTGCGGGGCATAGGTCCCTTGCCGACGATCTCAGCGAGATCGGCGGAAATCTTCATGGGCTTCATGAACGCGGAATTTGCCTTCTTGGCCATGTGTCTCTCCTTGTTTGGTGATCGAAAAATTCTCTCGCGGGCCGCGGCGATGAACCGAATCCCTCTCGAGAAAGTGAGCTTATTATAGACAAGCACTCCTAGAGTGCAACGTTTTTTTTATGGAGCTTGCCGAGGGCGGGAGGAAGCTTCGGAGGGAGATGCGCCCGGATCCGGGCCGTTCAGGACCGCAAAGTTGAAGTGCGCCACCAAGAGCCACTTGTGCGGCTCACGCGGGCCCGGTGCAGCAAGGCCCCGTTCGAGCGATAGGTGTATTGAAGACCTGTCCTCTCGTCGATCATGGACCTCAGTCCATAAGTCGATGACGAGCCGGCGGACCTGACGACGTCATTATATTCGCGGAAGATCCTGTTGGTCGCGTCGTAAGACGCCCTCATGTTCCCGCTGGGATCGAAGAATTCCTCGTAGCTGTTCGTCTGCTGATTCGCCGTCTTGGGATAAACGGTCCTGACCTTCACGGTGCCGGCCGCGTTGAAAGTGTGGACGGTCCCGTTACTCAGGATCTCCTGAACGCGCGTATTGGCCTCGCTATCACGAAAAACGGTCGTCATCCCGGTCCGGCCGTCCACCACCTTCTCCTTGCGGCCGTTGACGAGGAAATGCGTCGTCGTGTTGGTCGCCTTGACGTAGTGGCTTTTCAGGACCGACTGGTTGGGAGCGGGATGGAAAAGTTTGCGGTTCTGGGCCGCGTCGTAACCCTCGCGGTTCAGTCCCGTTTCACGATGAAAACCCGTTTGTTTATGGTACCCGTCCGGATCGAAGCGGTTGGCGGTCTGGACGATGTAGCTCATGAACGCGGCAGGGTCCGTCGCGGCGGTAGCGGTGACGTCGGTCACGGTCACCGGAGCGCCGCTGCTGAGGTCCAGGACCTGCACCGTCCCGGCGGACGGGAGCTCGCGGACCTCGAAGGTCATGCCGTCGTGAATGTAACGCGTCACGGCCCCGGAGACGGCCCCGCCCGAATGGATCTCGGTCCGGGTGATCTTTTGGGACAAGACCCCCGACAGGAATTCCATCGTTTCAGAGATCTTGGACCCGACGGCGCCGTCGTGGTAGTTGACCGTCTCGGACCGCTCGGAGTTTTTGATGTTGGGCGCGGAATACGTCTCGTTCTTCTCGGTCCTGGTCACGTCACCGCGCACCCGGCCGCCGTCGGTGTACTGAGTGGACAACTCGACGGTGCTCACCGTCCTGCCTCCGCCGGCCGCCGGTCTTGTGGTCCGGTCGGTCTTGACGACCGACTCCAGCCGGCCGTTGGCGTCACGGACCGTCGTCTCGGTCGTCGTGACCTGGAGTCCGGCGGCTTTGAGGACCGTCGTTTCCTTGACGGTCGAGCGCAGCGTGGAGGTGGATCCCCAATACGTATGATCGGCGGTCTCGGCACTGTCCTCGACCAGGACGTTCGCGCCGTCCCGGCGGGTTTTGGAAGAGGCGGTCCGCACCACACGTCCGGATCCGTCCTTGAACGTTTCGGCGGTCATGCTGATGACCGTCCCATCCTCACCCTTCGAGTCCGTCACCGACCGGACCCGGCTCAGACCGTTCTCCGCGGGAGATGAGATCGTCGTCTTTTCCGTGAACGACGCGACCTGACCGGTGCTTGAATAATTCTTCCGGAACGACCGCTCGGTGGTTCCCGTCCCGCCGGTCGCTTTTTCAGTTATCTTGACGGTCCTGATCCTGGACCCGGAGGAAAGGTCGGTGGTGATGCTGCCGCTGACCGAACCGTCCGAAGACGCGTAATCAATGGAAAGTTGTTTCGC
>CAZHID010000063.1:0-3414 GCA_964532445.1 uncultured Planctomycetia bacterium
CCTGGAGCGCGATGCGCTGGACGATCTCGTACGCGTCGAAGCGCGCGAGACCCTTCTTGATCGACGCCGTGAGGAGCCGCTGGGAAAAGGTGAGGCCCTTATTCCCCTTGATCGTCGCCATCATCCGCTCCGGGTAAACCTTGAGGTTCGTGAGGATCCGGTCCATCTCGCTCAACATGAAGTCCACCGCGAGGAAACTGTCCGGAAAGATCACGCGTTCGACCGACGAATGGCTGATGTCGCGCTCATGCCAGAGCGCCACGTTCTCGAGCGCCGCCTGCAGGTTCGAGCGCACGAGTCGCGCGAGGCCCGTCACCCGCTCGCAGTTGACCGGGTTCTTCTTGTGCGGCATGGCAGACGAACCGGTCTGACCGGCGCTGAAGGATTCTTCGACCTCGCGGACCTCGGTGCGCTGAAGGTGGCGGATCTCGACGGCGCACTTTTCCATCGTCGCGGCGAGGATGGCGAGCGCGGCCATGACCTCGGCGTGGCGGTCGCGCTGGAGGACCTGGGTCGAGATGGGAGCGGCCGCGAGACCGAGCTTCGAGAGGGCGGCTTTTTCGAGCGCGGGCGAAAGGCCCGCGTAGGTGCCGACCGCGCCGGAGATCTTGCCGACCGAAATGGCCTTGCGGGCATGCGCCAGACGGTCGAGGTTGCGGCTGAGCTCGGGGTAATAAAGGAGGATCTTGAGACCGAAGGTCGTGGGCTCCGCATGGACGCCGTGCGTTCGGCCCATGGCCGGGGTCATCTTGTGCTTGAGGGCCAGCTTTTTGACCGCCGCTTGGAGCGCGCGGGTCTTGCCGATGATGATGTCGATGCTCTGGACGATCTGCAGCGACACGGCCGTGTCGAGCACGTCGCTGGAGGTGATGCCCATATGGACGAAGCGCGCGTCGGGACCGATGGACTTGCCGACGGACTTGAGGAAGGCTGTGACGTCGTGCTTGGTGGTCTTCTCGATCTCGTGGATCTCGGAGACCTTGAAGGACGCCTTTTTCTTGATGTTCGCGGCGGACGCCTTGGGCACGATCCCCTTATCCGCCATGGCTTCGACCACGGCGATCTCGACGTCCAACATCCGGCGGAAGCGGTTCTCTTCCGTCCAAATGCGGTTCATTTCCGGAAGACTATAGCGGTCGATCATCTGGGAAAAATCCTCTATCTAGGGGTGCGGAGAAGCCGTACTTTACCATATATGGGGGTGGTCCTCAACCCTGCCAGGGCTCAAGGATAGCCCCGCTCAAAGGCCATGACCGGTCAGGAGGAGCGGGGTTTTTGGGAGCGTTCGACGATCTGGCGGGCGGCTTTGCGGACGACCGACCGGGGGGCGAGCTTGGTGGCGAGGGCGATCACCTTGTTCTGGAGCCCGCACACTTCGAGGATCTTTCCTTTGGAAAAAGCTTCCATCGCCAGGCGCGCGACGGCCATGGAGGTCATCCGGGACAGTTTGGCCGGGGCGCGGGTCTTCATGTGGGGGTTGTCGAAAAAGGGGGTCTCGGTCGGGCCGGGACAGACGCAGGTGATGCTCACTCCGGTCTCCGCGAGAGTTCCGGTCTCCTCGGCAAGCGCCTCGGTGAAGTGGGTCAGGTACGCCTTGGTCGCGCAGTACACGTTCTCGATCCCGACAGGCTGAAATCCGCCGGTCGACGAGATGTTCATCACTCCCCCGCGCCGGCGCCGGAGCATCCCCGGGAGAAAAGCGTGCGTCAGCCGGGTCGGAGCGGACGCGTGCAGTTCGATCATCCCTATCTGCGCTTCCAGGTCCTCGTCCAAAAATTTGCCGTACACACCGTAACCCGCGTTGTTCACGAGCACGTCCACTTCCAGGCCCGCGCGGTCGATGGCCGCGATGAGTTGGGCGGCAGCGCCCGTTTGGGAAAGGTCCATGGGCATGAGATGGGCGCGGACACCGTGCTTGGCTTCCAGCTCGGCCTTCACCGCTTCAAGTTTTTTCATATCGCGGGAGACGAGGATCAGGTCCGCGCCTTCGGCCGCGAAAAGTTCCGCGAGGTCGCGGCCGATGCCGGTCGTCGGTCCGGTGATGAGCACTGTCAGGCCTTTGAGGTTCATTGGGAGAGTTCCAAGATACGTTTGGCTTGAGGCGCCGTGAGCGGAACGACCGACAGGCGCGATTGGCGCACGAGCGCCGTCCCCTTGAGGACCGCGTCGGTTTTGAACTGCGCGAGCGTGACCGGCGTGGGGAATTTTTTCACAGGCTCCAGATCCACGACCGACCATTCGCCTGTCTTGTCGCTGGGGTCCGGGTAGGCTTCCCGCGTGACCTTCGCGAGGCCCGCGACGCGCTTCTCCTCCACGCTGTGATAGATGAAGGCGGTGTCGCCTTTTTTCATCGCGCGCAGGTTGTTCCGGGCCTGATAATTACGAACGCCCTCCCAGAACGTGGAACCGTCCCGGACGAGGGCGTCATAAGAATAAACGGAGGGCTCTGTTTTGAGCAGCCAATCGGCCATGATCTGAGCGCTAAAGCGGGAGCCGTCCGCCGCGCTATTCGGCGATGGGAGAGCTTTCGTAGCTCTTCTTGAACGAAACGCCGCCGGCATCCTCGCCGCCGTCGAGGACCAGACGCGAATCCGGGTCCACGTCCATCAGACGGAATTCCTCGTCTTCGGGGAAGAGATCGTCGTTGAGGTAATCGTTGAAGCCGCCGCTTTCGCCGCGGACGTTGACGCCGGGAGCGGAGGCGGCGATCGCCTTCTCCTCGGTCGCGGAACGTTTGACGTAAGCGGGCGCGGTGCCCGCGTCATCGTCCTCGAACAACGCGAACGCGGGACCCGAAATGAACGATCCGAGGACGGCGGCGATGGACACCGCCAGGGTCAAACGAAGCAGCTTCATGTTGGGATCTCCTTATGATGAGTGACGCGCATTATCATGGACGACGCGCAAAAAACCTAGGCGGCGGACTCGACGAGCTTCTGCAGCTCCCCCTGCTCGTAGAGCTCGGTGCAGATATCGCAGCCGCCGACGAACTGACCGTTGATAAAGACCTGAGGGAATGTCGGCCAGTCACTATAGGCCGGAACGAGGCGGCGCAAGTCGGGGTTGGCGAGGATGTCCCGCGTCTCGAAGGGCTTCCCGAGTTTGTTGAAGATCGAGATGGTCGCCGCGCTGAAGCCGCACTGCGGCATCGTCTTGGATCCCTTCACGAACATGATGATCTTGTTGGACTTCACGTCCTGATCGATCGCCTGAAGCACTTCCTGGTCGCTCATAACGCTCCTTGATCTACGCTTTTTACCGCGCCGATTCGGCGGGGGTCAGTGTCCTGTATTTTACCGCATGGACCGGGCCGTTCAAATACGGCTCGAAGATCCGGTGCATGGTCCGATGGCGCTCTATGAGCGTCTTGCCGTCGAACGCGGCCGAGACCACGCGGACCTCGTAATGGTCCCG
>CAZHID010000063.1:3424-9425 GCA_964532445.1 uncultured Planctomycetia bacterium
GCGGGTCCCTGTCATGTCGGTCACGGAGACCGTCGAGCCCGGCAGCGCGGCCAGGACCAAACGCTCCAGGTCCTGCGGTTCCATCAGCACGCGCCGCCGCTCCGGTCGGACCGCTTTATTTGTCCGTCCCGGCCGGGTTCTTGGCGCGGTAGGCGTCTTCCTTCTTCTGGAAATAATTCCCCGCTTTGGAGAACGGGCTCCACCAGGCTCCGCCGACCGTCTTGTTCAGACCTGAACGCTCCCATTCCTTGTCCCAGAAGCCCGGGGCGCGGTTGGGGTCCTTCGCGGCCGCCTGACGGACCTTGCGGGGCGTGTACTGACCGTCATTGTTGGGGTTGCCGGACACGAAATTGGACCCCGTCTGGACCTCGGCGGCGAAGACCGGCGCGGCGATCAGAAGCGCGGTGAGAGCGGACAATGCGATGACTCGGTGTTTCATGGGACTCCCTATGGTTGTTCTTAGATCACGGTCCCGCTGGGGATGACCGCGCCTTTGTGGATCACGACAATGCCGTCACGGATGGAATATTTCTCGCCGTCCTCGTTCTCGGCCCCGTTCTTGTTGACGATCTTGACCCCGTCGCCGATCGAGACGTTCTTATCGATGATCGCCTTGCGGATCTCGCAGTCGCGGCCGATGCCGAGCGCCGGGATGCCGCGGTCCGTCTTGGCCGCGCGGTCCGCGACGGACTCGAAGAGGTCGTTCCCGGTCACGATCGACTCGAAGATCCTCGTGTTGTTGCCGATCACGCTGCGCACGCCGATCAACGACCTGCGGATCACCGACTCCTCGATGATACAGCCTTCCGAGATGATCGACTGATGGATCTGACATTCGAGGATCTTCGCGGGCGGCAGGTAGCGCGGACGCGTGAAGATCTGCCAGTCCTCATTGTAGAGGTTGAACGCCGGTGTGTAATCCGTGAGCATGAGGCTGGCCTCGTAATAGGACCCGATCGTCCCGATGTCGGACCAGTAATCCTCGAAATTGTAGGCGTGCACCTTCCGGTTGCGGATCGCCAGAGGGATGATCTCCTTGCCGAAGTCCGTCTGGTCGGGATTCTGCCGCAAGAGTTCCGTGAGGACGTCCTTCTTGAAGATGTAGATGCCCATGCTCGCCAGGTAGCGGGTCTTGCCCTCGACGAGGATCTTGGCCCCGGAGACGAGCGCGGGATCCTTGGGCTTTTCGATGAAGCTCGTGACACGGTTGTCGGAGTCGATGTTCATGATGCCGAACCCGGAGATGTTCTCTTCAGGTTCCGGATGGCACGCGACGGTGATGTCGGCGCCGCGGCGGTGATGCTCACGCTGCAGCTCCCTCAGGTCCATGCTGAACAGCTGATCGCCCGACAGCACGATGACCTCATCGATCTTGGGGTCATGGATGTGCGGCATCGCGCGGCGCACGGAGTCCGCGGTCCCCTGGAGCCACTCGGGCTTCTCATAGGACTGCTCGGCGGCGAGGATCTCGACGAAGCCGCCGAAGAAGGTGTCCAGCTTGTACGTGCGGAAGATGTGCTTGTTGAGCGACTCGGAATTGTACTGCGTGAGGACCAGGATCTTATTGAACCCGGAATTCAGGCAGTTCGAAATGGGGATGTCGATCAGACGGTAGTTGCCGCCCAGGGGGACGGCCGGTTTGGAACGGTAGCGTGTGAGCGGTTCCATGCGTTTGCCGCGGCCGCCGCCCATGATGATGCAGAGCGTGTTGCGGTTGGCGAGCGAAGGGGTTTGGGACATCGTCGGGTCTCGGGTCTGGTTGCGGCGGTTAAAGGGCGATCTTGGCCAGCAGGTTCTGCGCTTTTTCCATGACTTCGCGCGGGACCGAAATACCGAAGTGCTTGAGCGCCGAACCGTACACGTCCTTCTTGCCCTGCTGGTAGACGAGGGACGGGATCTCGGAGTCAAAGAACTTGCGCTGGATCTTTTTGGCCTCATCGAGCGAATCCGTGTCGTACACCTGCACCCAGATCTCGTCCGGCGGCGAACTGCGCTTGGCGCGCGGGCGCGAAGCGGGCTGCTTGGGCGCGGCGGGAGCCTGGGCCTGAGGCTGGGCGGTTTTCCAGGACTTGAGAAAAAGCAGCCCCACCACCGTCAGAACGATGAAAAAAGTGGCTAATCGAAGCATAGGGTCATCCATGACTTAATATTGAAAAGTATTAGTTAAAATTGTTTATCTTCATAGGGTACATGATTTGACCTCAAAATTCAATACGCCCCGCTCGGCCCGCGCCCCGGGAACGGCGGTCACTTGAAATAGTCGGCGTTCTCGTCTTTGCGCTTCAGACCCTTGATGGGGTCGATCGAAAATCCGGTGTTGAACTTGTCGGCCTTGGCGGCGGGCACGGGGCGCTCATCGGAGAGGCGCTCCTGCGCGGGCCGCTCGACCGGAGGCCGGACCTCGTTTTTACGCGGCGGGTTGTTGCCGTCCGTGAGCGACGAAACGATGCCGCCCAATACGAGAATGGCTCCCAAAATGATCCACATCAGCGACCGAGTGTCCATGCGTTCTCCTTTGCTGCCGGTCCGGAGGCCTGACCTCGGGGCCGGCCGTCCTTGCCGTATTTCGCCTCCGCGCGCTTGCGACCGGCGCGGTAATGACCTTCTTCTTTTAAAATTCCATACGGGAAATAGATCTCGTACGGTCCGTCGGCGGCGCCGTCGCGGTACGTCATCGTCCTGCGGAGCGGTCCGGCCATGAACGCGCGCTCGGCGGGACCGGCAATGCGCCCGCGCGTCGGAGAGCGGCGGTACCGCGGTTTTTCATGATACTCCCGCACCGGTCCGTCGAGCCGCCCGGCGCGGTACGTCAATTCACGGAACAGCGAACCGTTCGAATAGAACTGGAGCGCGTCCCCTTCCGCGCGGCCGCCTCTGAGCGTCCACTGCGTGTCCACGAGTCCCATGAAGTCGTTCTGTTCCCAGACGCCGTCTGAGACCGGCGGACGGACAGGGCCGCCGGGCTTGAGCCGCGGCTCGTGCTGCGGCACGAACCAGTAAAGGGCGATCATGAGGCCTGACATGATGAGGGCCGTGAACGATGACACGAGGAAACGGATCATCTGCTGGCCGCCGCCGTCATTCCCTCCGCCCTGACCGCCTCCGCCGGGGTCCATCATACGGTCAGCGGCTTCATCGCGTGAGCAGGGATTTTTGTTTGGCGATCGTGTCCTTGAAACGGGCCGGGTCGCGGACACCTTCGATCATCATCTCGTTCCCGGAAGTGCCGGCCGTTCCGCCGAGGATGTCGCCGTAGTTCAGGATGCGCCCCGCGAGGCTCTGCCGGATCAGGACGTTCTTGAGGTCGATGATGCTGACCTCGCTCGTTTCCTTGTTGAAGATGCCCTTCTTGACCGTGACCCGGTCGAGCGCCGCGTAGATCCAGACCAAGAGGCCGATGCCAAAAAGTGCGAGCAGGACCGCGCCCAGCGCGAAGTGCTTGTAATAGTAGAGCCAGCCCGGATGCTCCTCGAGCAGGACCTTCTCGGTGGCAGGATCATCCTCGTTCGTGAGACGCTCCGAGCACCACCGGCATTTGATCGCCTCGTCCTGGATCTCCTCGCGGCAGAAGGGGCAGAGTTTCACTTAAGCCTCCTGCTCCTCGTACATCGTGCGCAAATTCTGGATCACGGCCGGATCGGCGAGCGTCGTCGTGTCGCCGAGCGCTTTGCCCTCGGCGATGTCGCGCAGGAGACGGCGCATGATCTTGCCCGACCGGGTCTTCGGCAGGTCCGCCGAAAAAAGGACGTCTTCCGGCCGCGCGATCGCGCCGATCTTTTTCACCACATGCTCTTTGAGCTCCGCGGCGAGTTCGGGATTGCCGAGCCGGCCTTCCTTGAGCGTCACGAACGCGGCGATCGCGGTGCCTTTGAGCTCGTGGTGTTTGCCCACAACGGCCGCCTCCGCGACGGACGGGTGGTCGACGAGCGCGCTCTCGACCTCCATCGTGCCGATCCGGTGGCCCGCGACGTTCATCACATCGTCCACGCGGCCCAGGAACCAGAAATAACCGTCCGCGTCGCGCTTGCCCCCGTCGCCCGGAAAGTAAACGCCGTCCTTCCACTTGGACCAGTAGGTCTGCACGTACCGCTCATCGTCTTTCCAGAGCGTCCTCAGCATCGATGGCCAGGGCTTGGTGATCGCGACATAACCTCCGCCCGTGCGCACGCTCTCGCCAGCTTCGGTCAGCACTTCCGCGCTGATGCCGGGGAACGGCAGGGTCGCTGACGCGGGCTTGGTGGTCGTGAGGCCCGGCAGCGGCGTGATCATGATGGCGCCGGTCTCGGTCTGCCACCAGGTGTCGACGATCGGGCATTTTTCGTGTCCGATGAACTTGTGGTACCAGAGCCAGGCCTCGGGATTGATCGGTTCGCCCACCGAACCCAAAAGGCGCAGCGTCGACAGGTCACATTTGGCGGGCCACTCGGTCCCCCACTTCATGAACGCGCGGATCGCGGTCGGCGCGGTGTAAAAAATAGTGACGCCGTAGTTCTCGATGATCTTCCAGAAGCGGTCCTTGTCGGGCCAGTCGGGCGAACCTTCGTACAGGACGACCGTCGCGCCGTTGGCGAGGGGGCCGTAGACCACGTAGCTGTGGCCGGTGATCCAGCCGATGTCGGCCGTGCACCAGAAAACGTCCTGGGGCTTCAGGTCAAAGACCCACTTCGTCGTCGCGTAAACACCGGTGAGGTAGCCGCCGGTCGTGTGGACGATGCCTTTGGGCTTGCCCGTGGTGCCGGACGTATAAAGGATGAAAAGCAGGTCTTCCGCTTCCGTCGCGGCGGGCGCGCATTCGGACGCGGCGTGGCGCATCTCCTCATGCCACCACAGGTCGCGGCCGGAACGCATGTCGCAATCGGTCGAGGCCGCGCCGCGGGCGTGTTCGCGCGCGACAACGATCACCTGCTTGATGGTCGGGCAGTTCTTGAGCGCTTCATCGGCGGCTTTTTTGAGCAGGATCTTCTTGCCGCGGCGCCAGCCGAAGTCAGCCGTGAAGAGCAGCTTCGCCTCGGCGTCACGGATGCGGTCGCCCAGCGCCTCGGCGCTGAAACCGCCGAACACCACGCTGTGGACGGCGCCGATCCGCGCGCACGCGAGCATCGCGACGACCGATTCCGGCACGAGAGGCATATAAATGGCCACACGGTCGCCCTTGTGAACGCCGCGCTTCTTGAGGACGTCCGCGAATTGGACGACCTGACGGTAAAGGTCCCAATAGGTCAGTGTCTGCCGGTCGCCGGGCTCACCCTCCCAAACGATCGCGGCCTTGTTGCGCAGCGAATCCTTCTGCTTCTTGGGAAAAACATGCCGGTCCACGCAGTTGACGCACGCGTTGATCTTGCCGTCGGCGAACCACTTGGCGTGAGGCGGCGTCCATTGGAGCGTTTTTTTGAACGGCTTGTCCCAGTGGAGCTCCCGGGCCCACTCCGCCCAGAACGCGACGGGGTCGGCGGCGGCAGCGGCGTACACGGACGGGTCGTGGGCGTTGGCCTGTTTCTTGAAATCGGCGGACGGCTCGAAGTGCCGCGCTTCCTTGAGCAGGTCCTCAATGAAGGTGGTGCCGGACGCGGGTTTTGGGGTGTCAGATGCGGATTTTTTCACGGACTGACCTCGTTTTGTTTAAAGGACCTGCTTCACGAGCTCTTGAGCCAGCCGCGCGAACTCGGAGCCGCACTGCGCGGTGATGCCAGGCGCGGCGCGGAGTTCAAGGCGTTTGACGCCCCAGTCCACGAGGCCGCCCGACCAATGCGGGGCCAGGTCCGAACAATAGGCCGCGACCCGGCCGGCGCCGTAACGGCCGAGCACGAGAAGAGGGTCCGAAGCGACGACCCTGGCGCGGGTGTTCCCGCCGGCGAACGCGAGCGTCTCGACGGTCCAGACCGCGGACGCGCCGGGCTTGAGAAGCGTTTTATTATACCCCGCGAGCGTCGGCGCGGAGATCAGGTCGAACTTTGGAAAAAGCTTCGCATTCGGACCCAGGGCGATCCGGTACGCGGCGGCG